>DATHUN010000394.1:0-22284 GCA_035462205.1 Anaerolineales bacterium | reverse complement strand
ATTTTCTTACATGAATTGGGGCATGCCTTCGCTGCGAAGCTTGTCCATGCTGAAGTGAAGAGCATTATCCTTTGGTTATTAGGTGGTCTTACCTCCTTGAACCGTGAACCAGAAAAGCCAATCCACCGACTTGTCATCTATGTCGCTGGACCCTTTATGACGTTTTTATTAGGGCTGTTGTTTCTTGCTCTATTTTTTTATACGACAATTCGCACAGCAGATTCTTCGATATCCATCTATTGGAGACTTTTTCTTTCGCTTGCAGTCCTCAATACTGTCCTCTTTATCTTTAATATCCTACCTGCATATCCATTGGATGGAGGAAGAATTCTTCAAGCACTATCAGAATTTTTCTTTGGCAAGTCGCGTGCAAACTTGATCACCATGGTGATTAGCGTTCCAGTCTTGCTTGGGCTGATCGTGTTTGGAATATATACCCATGATTATATTTTGCTATTTTTCTGCATATTCATTGGTATCGCGATTAGTACATTGAACCAGCGGACACTTCGCTGGGTAAATTTAGGCATAAATTACATATTCCGGCGAGCCGGCTACTATTACTTGCAAGGTGATTTTGATCGTGCCGCACATTATTGCACACGTGCTATAGGGCGTAATCCAAAACAAGTCAATAATTATCTTTTGCGAGCTGCCTGTTATTTGAATATGCTACAGTATCAAAACGCGCTCTTGGATGTTCAACAAGCCTTATCAGTCGCTCCAAATCATGAAATGGCTCTGATGCTGCGCGGCGATATATGTGTGATCGAAAGAGACATAGATACGGCACTGGAATGGTATGAACGGGCGCACCAGATCAATCCAAATTCGGCTCTGCCTTATTTTGGTCGTGGATCAGCCAGGATCGATAAGAATGAATTTCAGCCCGCATTGGAACAGCTAAATATAGCTATATCAATGCTTGCATCTGTTCCCTTATTTTATGTTGTACGTTCGAAGGCACATTACAGGCTTGGTAACCTTAATTCTGCGCACCAGGATCAAGATACGGCTTTGCATCTCTCTGAAAAAGATGCTCTCACACGGGCACCTTTCAACCTACAGTTCGAGGAAGGATATTTGGACTGGGCTGAAGATTATTATGCCCATGTACTCCAAAGGCGACCACGCTCTGGGTATGCTTATCAGGGTCGTGCAGATGCCTATCGTGTAAACCACGAATATGAGAAAGCAATTTCGGATTACACGCAGGCGTTAAAGATGAATCCACGCGCGCCGCGCTTGTATTTGGGACGCGGTATATGCTATCAGGCAAAGGGAGAGACAGATTGTGCCATTGCAGATTTTCGTTATGTTTCTATCATCACCAATAAGCCGTATTTACAGCGACAGGCAAAGATATTATTAGAATCTCTCCAATAGCGAAAACAGTATGGAGTGTAATCGATAATTTCTACCCACCCGTTTTTCCAGTATAAAAACCAGCCTTTCCGGCGATACCCGTTGAAGGACTCGAAACTATACTACCAATGAAAAGGAGTGCTCCATGAGCAAAACTGTATTGGTAGAACTTTCTGATGCTTTGGCAGATGCCGCCGAACTTGCTGGCAAGTCCACGGTCCTGGTCAACGGACGTCGCCGCTTGCCGGCGAGCGGAATCATTTACGCGGCCGATCACGTACTGACGGCGGAACATGTGATCGAGAAGGATGAGGATATTTCTGTTGTTCTTGCCGATGGAACTGAAGTCCCAGCCAAGATTGCCGGTCGCGACGCGGGAACGGATCTGGCTGTCCTCAAATTGGAACGCGCTGCTGGAACGGTTGCTGATGTAGGGAAAAGCCCGGCTCGGCTTGGGCAGATTGCTCTCGCATTAGCTCGCCCATCCCGCGAAGGTTTGGAAGCCAGCCTGGGAACCGTGAGCGCGGTCGCTGGCCCGGTCCGCACGGGACGCGGTGGAATGCTGGAGCGCTACATCCGCACCGATAGCATTTCCTATCCTGGCTTTTCGGGTGGACCGCTGGTTGCAGCCGACGGGACTATTCTGGGATTGAATACTTCGGGTCTTTCGAATGGACCGGCGATCACCATCCCTGCCGACATCGCCTGGAGCATCGCCGACACGCTCGCCAAGCATGGTCAGATCAAGCGCGGCTATCTAGGCATCCGCAGTCAAACCGTAGACATCGCCAATAACTCCCAGGAGGCGCTCAAACGCCAGCAAGCGACCGGCCTGTTGGTAATGAGTGTGGAGAAGGATAGTCCGGCAGCCAAAGGTGGATTGATCGTTGGCGATATTTTGGTTGCAGTGGCTGGCAATCCCGTCCTTCACCATGACGAGCTTTTCACTCGTCTCAACGGCGACGTGGTGGGCAAATCCGCGCCGATTGAAATCCTGCGCGGCGGGCAGCCTCAAACATTGAATATCGTCATCGGTGAGAGATAGAATGAACTTCAACGGTACGTTTACCCAAGTGATCGCAGAGCTCGTCGAGCAGGTATTGCCCTCGTTGGTTGTCGTGCGTGGCCGTCGCTTTGGCGCCGGCGCTGGTATTGTCTGGGACGCAAACGGGTTGATCCTGACAAACAATCACGTCGTCGGACGCCACATGCCTATCGTCGTTTTACAGGATGACCGTGAGTATGAATCCAAACTTGTTGCTCGTGACCCGGACGTGGATTTGGCAATGCTCTCCATTGAGGCGACCGGTCTGACTCCGCTCAAGCCGGCTTCTGTCACACCGCGGGTCGGAGAAATGGTCTTTGCCTTCGGCCATCCGTGGGGCCAACGAAACAGCGTGACCCGAGGGATTGTCAGTGCCCTGGTCACTGCCCAAAATCGACACGGCGACAAACTGCCGATCGTCCGCTCCGACGCACCTTTAGCTCCCGGCAACTCCGGCGGACCCTTGGTCAACGCACATGGTGAAGTCGTCGGCATTAATGCCATGATCGTCGGCGGTGACCAAAGTGTTTCGATTGCCTCTTCGGTTGCCGTAGACTTTGTCAACAAAGCCCTCAAAAATGAGAATGATGCAAATAAAAGAGTGACAGCCACTGCCAACGATGTAATCTAAATCTGACTTGTATTTCGTGAGACCCATGTTCAAAGGGACATGGGTCTCATTTGTTGTTTATAAAATATATAGACTTGGGCTATACTTTGGCAATTCTTTGAGACCTTTTGGAGAGCATATGAAGACAGCCTTGATCATTATTGATGTTCAAAAAGACTATTTCCCTGGCGGGAAGTATCCTTTAGTCAACCCGCTGGAAGCTGCGCAAAAAGCGTATATGCTTCTACAGTGCTTCCGCGAGCGTGGCGGACATCATGTGCACATCCAGCATATTTCAACGGAACCAGATGCGAAATTCTTTATCTCCGGCGACCGTGGCACCGATATCCACGATTCGGTCGCGCACTTTGAAGGGGAGCCTATTGTTTACAAGCATGAACCCAATTCATTCCTGAATACGAATTTGCTCGATCTCCTGAAGAGTTGGGAAACTGAACGTGTAGTCGTTTGTGGCATGATGACCCATATGTGTGTAGATGCCACCGCCCGCGCTGCGTCTGACTTTGGATTCCAAGTCATCGTGGCGGAAGATGCTTGTGCAACGCGCGATCTTAGCTATGGGGATACCACCATTCCTGCTGAGTATGTCCACAAGGCGTTCCTTGCCGCGCTGAAATCGTACGGCAAGGTAATGAAGAGTGAAGAGATTCTCGCCATTCTAGCGGCAGAGATGGTGAAGTAAAGCATGTCATTGCGAGGCAATCTCCTGTTAAATGGGATACACTTTTCGATAAAGATTTACCGTTTAAGTGGAGATTGTTTTAGGCTCGGCTCTCGCAAGCCTGCCGGAAGCAGGCGGGGTAATGATATGATCTGAAAAGGAATGTATGACAACTTTAGATCCTGAAAAACAAAAACAAGCAAAAGAATATGCGCGCATCCGCAGGCGCTTATGGCTTGTAGATACAGTCTTCAGCGCGGTATATGCCTTGCTCTGGTTATTCTTTGGCTGGGCAATATCACTGCGCAACTGGTTAAGCTCCTTCAGCGATAATCAGTGGCTGATTGTGGCCATCTTTGTAGCCATCTTTGTAGGCATCTATTCTCTTATCAATTTGCCTCTTGGTTACTATGGCGGATTTGTGCTACCACATCGTTTTGGGCAATCCAACCAGACCTTTAAGGATTGGGTGATCGATCAGCTCAAGGGCCTGGCGATCGGCGCGCCCCTGGGCCTGATCCTGCTTGAACTGCTGTATCTCGCCTTGCGCGTGACCGGAAGTCTATGGTGGCTGTGGGCAGCAGCCGGGATGCTGGTCTTCACGGTGCTTCTTTCGAATCTGGCGCCCATCCTGATCATGCCGTTGTTCAACAAATATGTCCCGCTCGGCGATGAGCACAAGGAATTGGCGGATCGCTTGATGGAGCTGGCGCGGCGCGCCGATACCAAAGTGCGCGGCGTCTTCAAGTATGATATGTCCAAGCGGACAAAGGCCGCCAACGCGGCCTTGACGGGTGTTGGCAATACGCGACGGATCGTGATCGGGGATACACTCATCGATGAATTTTCAGTGGACGAGATCGAGACCGTCCTTGCCCACGAGCTGGGACATCATGTCCACAAGGACATTCCGTTCCTGATCACCTTTGGCACGCTATCGACGGCGCTCAGCCTGTTCCTCGCTTCGTTAGCCTTGAATTGGGCGATTCGCTACTTCGGCTTCACCGGTCCCGCCGACGTTGCTGCGTTTCCGGCCCTGATGCTTATCTTCAGCGCCTACGGGCTGATTACGATGCCGATCGACAACGCGGTCTCACGGTGGCGCGAGAACATGGCAGACGATTACGCACTCGAATCGACCGGAAAAACGGAAGCATTTGCTTCGGCATTTACAAGATTGGCAAATCAAAATCTCGGCGAAGTCGATCCGGAAAAGTGGGTGGTCTGGTTGTTCTACTCCCATCCCCCATTAGGGGAGCGGATCGCCAAAGCGAACAATTGGAAATAGTATGCAAAACCTTGCGAAGAAAACCTTCGCAAGGTTTTTTGATAGGTTTTGCGAGACAACGAGAGATGGTTTTTACTATACTCTTCTAAAAAGGAGATGAACCATGAACCGATTCAAAAATATTCTCAAGGCCTGGCTTCCCTTTGCCGTGACAATCAGCGCCTTTTGTCTATTGGTATACGCCGCCGTTCAGCAGGCATACCGTCAAAGCGCCGATGATCCACAGGTCCAGATGGCGAACGACGCGGTGTTGGCTTTGAGCAACGGTCATCAGGCGGAATTGCTTATCCCGGCGACAAAAGTATCTGTCGCTGACAGTCTCGCACCGTTTCTAATTATTTATGATAACTCCGGAAACGAAGTTGCCTCTTCTGCTGTGTTAGGCGGACAAACTCCCGCCTTGCCAGATGGCGTTCTGGATTCGACGAAGCAATTAGGCGAGAACCGAATTTCGTGGCAGCCGCGTAATGGCGTGCGCATCGCGACGGTTATTGTCTCCTACAAGGATGGGTTCGTGTTAGCCGGGCGCAACATGCGCGAGGTAGAGCAGCGTGAAGCACAGGTCAGTACGTTTGCAGGAATCACATGGGTGGTAGCCATGCTTGGTACCCTGGCAGTGATTACTTTTGGGGAATTCTTCCTATCAGAAAAGAGTTAAAGAAAAAGTCCCTGAGACTACTTGAGGGACCTGCTTTTATAAATCACGCCTCTGAAAGACACGAACTGCGATAAATAGAGTAAAGCACAAATAGAGAAAAGCGTAAGCAACCATCAATACGCTTGGGACAGAGGGGGATACAAACGGTGATCCGAAAAAAGCACTGGCTAGCGGAGGTTGCATTTCAAAGGTAGCACGTCGCCAAAGTGACTCGCTGGGAATGATCAAGCTGGTGAAGATCCCAACTTTGACGGCGGTATCGTTTTGCAGCATGGAGCCGATCTGCTCGACCCAGCCTCCAATGAACGCGAGACCGTACAGACCAAACACAATTCCGCCAGTTGCGAGAGCAGGGAAGGCTGCCGAGAACATGAGAGTGATCGTCATGATCAATAGAGACTCCATGTAGATGAGTCCTAGTCCGAGCAACAGGTTATCCGGTACATAACCGGACTGAAAGAACATACTGAGCGTTGCACCGCCGGCCATCAAGAGCACATACAGCCCAAGCAGGACTGCAAAACCAAGCCACTTTCCCAACACCACGTCGGCGCGTCGAATCGGTTTGGTGGCGATCGTTTGGATTGTGCCGGAATTGATTTCTCCGGCCAGGGTATCGGCTCCCAATAAAGCAGCCATGGCGATCGAAAGAAATGTCACTGCGTAAAAGCCGGCCATGAGAAAGAAGTTCATGGCTTCGGACATCATGATATTCGCCGCGCTCTGACTCGGCATATTCGCGGCTGTCTCCCGCGCCATATCTGTAGATATGAAGTGTAAACCCACCGAATAGATGATCAGGAATCCAATTCCCAATACCAGCCCGGCCAGCATAATACGCCTGCGGATCGCTTCGCGGAAGGTCAACTTAGTCAGGATCCAAACGGCGCTCATAGACCACCGTCCTTGCCAACCGTTTCGATGAAGATATCCTCCAGTGACATTCGATTCGGCGTGATTGAGTAAACTTCCGCCTTCTGCGAGACCAGATAACGCGTCACCTCTGGCAGCACCGTATCGCTCGCAACGATCATATGGACCAATTCACCATCCATTTGAATTTCACGTCCCCATTGTGATAGTCCGTTTAGTGACTCTGATGTCAGATTGGAAACGCGGATGGTAACACTGGTCTGATCGTTGGATAAGGTTGCCAGCCCGAGCACGCGCACCACTTCTCCATGCTGGATAAAAGCGACGCGGTCACACGTCACTTCAATTTCGCTGAGTAGATGAGAATTTAGAAAAACAGATGTCCCTTCTGCGCTGACATCACGAATCACATCCCTCACCAAACGGCGGCCCACCGGGTCCAGACCGGACGTCGGTTCATCCAGGAAAACGAGGGCAGGCCGATTCAGCAACGCCTGTGCCAGACCGACGCGTTGCAGCATCCCTTTGGAGAATGTGCGCAACTGCTTATTCCGAAACGGCGTTAATCCCACTCGTTCCAACAATTCATCGCGGCGCTGCTGCAGATCGTCCTTTTTCATTCCCAGCAACTGACCGTGCAACAGAAGAAATTCATCTGCACTCAGCCATTCCTGAAAACGGAAATGTTCCGGCAAAAAGCCGATGCGCCGCATGGCTTCACGGTTACCGATTGGTTTCCCCAATAACGATGCGTCACCGGACGTAGGGGTGATCAATCCCAACAGCATCTTCATTGATGTGGTCTTGCCTGCGCCGTTGGGTCCAAGAAAGCCAAACACCTCACCCTGCGTAACCTGCAGGGTGAGGCCTTTGACAGCGGCATAATCGCCGAAGACTTTTCTTAATGCGTGTGTCTCGATTGCGTCAGCCACGAAGATTTAATTTCCTTAGGGAAGAGAGTTTGCGATCTCGAGGGCACGCTGCGAGTTGCTGCCCAAGCCACCGATGGTGTAGATAATGCCATCCTTGACCCAGAATAACGCGAATTGTGGAGCATCATCGGAGGGGCGTTCGATCAGCGTACCAGTCACACCATCGACCGTTACCTGCTTGTTGGAGGCTGCATTCTTAGGAATAGGTACGACTAACGTGGAGGTCCAGTCAACCGTACTGGTGAACTTTGCGGCTTCCTCAGCGGTCATGCCTGTGAATTCTAAACCGATCTGGGCGAGTTTGTTAATGTCAAGGCTGGCGGGTGCAGAAACTTCAGGGCTCGGAATTTGAGCAAGAATGATACAGTCCGCGTAGTTCCGTCCGGGTGAGCCGCTTTGCTCGCTTTCCCTCGCCATCTCCCTCTGTGATTCGCTTTCGTTGCTGGGTTCGGGGCATTTCCCAAACGCAATGCTGACGCTGGAAGGAATGTTGACCGATACATCTGCACCATCCACTTCCTCGGGCAGGACGAGATCCTTGCGTCCTGCTTCGTCGAGCAATGCCTGCGCTTTGGCGCGGTCAATGGTGAACGTGAAGGATGCACCGCTCATCACACTAATACGTGAAGGGGTTTGACCTTCGGGTGCGCGCACGTGGAATCCTGCAAGCTGGCTTGCTTCATCAGTATTAGCAACAGTCACAGGATCGCTGGGCTCTTTTTGCATTGTAACCGAATCAGAGATCAACTGGCTGATATTGTTGCCAACGGCACCGTTCAGTTGTTCCATGCCGGTGAAGTCCACCGGGACAACCGTCACGTGCTGGACACGAAATAGACTGAGCAGTTCTCCGGCGAGCGCGCGGGTAGCCGGGAAGGCAAGGATGAGCGCGATCACCAATGCGGCTGAGGCGCCATACTTTATGAGTGGGGAAGTAAATAACTTTCGAAACATGCTGGTCTCCTTTTGAGCAAGCTTTTCATGGTTGAATTTTTTCCAGGCAGTAGATGTGGAAAGACTCGTATCCTGGGAGGAGGAGGAAAGAAAACTTAACCGTTCCGCAACCGGTTGTACCTGTGCCTCGAGTATCTTCTTGCGCGACTGGCACGCGGGACAGGACTCGAGATGCTTGCGTTCGCCCGCACCCAATTCACCATCCAGCGCCGCCCGTAGTTCGCCATCTGTGAGATGATTTTTCATCGCTCTTCCTCCTGCACAAGCATACGATAACATTTTTCGAATTCACGTTCGGCGCGCACGAGCAACGGTCCGATGGAGGTAGGCGACAGGCTCAATGCTGCAGCAATGTCCTTGTACGCCATGCCTGAATATCGCATGATAAGCAATTCTGCCTGCCGTGAATTCATCTTTCCCAGCGCCATGCGGACAAAATACCGGTCCTCTTTCTCAGCGAGGATCTTTGGCGGCTGATCCTGATTGGCTTCGATCAACGCCTCTTTGCCGGCGTGAATTTCATATTGTTCGCGGCGTTTGAAACTCCGGATGGACTGCAGCGCAAGGTTAGTGGCTACCTTATACAGCCAGCCACGGATATTTAGCGTTTCGTACTGGGAAGGACGATATTTATAGAAACGATAAAAGGTCTCTAACGCCAGGTCCTCCGCTTCGGCCGGATCGATCACCATGCGCGCGAGCAGACGATGGATCGCCATCCAATGTTCGTGGAACATGCTTTCAAACGCTTGATCTGCTTTGCTCTGGCTGAGCTTCATTTGGCCGGCAACACTTTCATGCCATACGGATTTATCCATCAGCTGTGGTCTTTCCATCATGCCGCAACTATGTTGACGAGACAGGTTCCTACTCATTTTCGTACGCAAATTCAAAGGAACCAAGCAATTTCATTTTGTTGCGGTACTAAGATAATCCCGCTCGATTGGAAAATGAGACAGTCTTGTGCCTTACTCTTTCTCCCCTTGCTCCTTTACGTATTTAAGCTCGGCTGCCAGGGCGCGTTTTTTAAGTTGGACGGTTCCGAGCCAGATGCCTATAGCTAATACGACAAGACCTAACAATAACCCGCTAATGTTATTCAGGAACTCGCCGACTACCTCCCACTGTGACACAAAAAGATAACCCAATCCACCATATCCGAAGATCCAGATTGCTTCGCCCGAGAGGTCAAATAAAAAGAATCGCCGAAAGGAAATATTGCTGGTACCGGCAATAATATTGACCGGCACGGCGAGCCCGGTGATCAGAAAGCGCGTCAAAAATACTGACATTCCTCCCCAGCGCCGGAAAAAGTCCTCGGCTTTCTGCCATTTCACCGAATTGCCAAAGCGGCGTTGTACAGGTTCACGGGCATAATATCCCATCGCATAGCTCAGGCTGTCGCCGAACACAACACAAGCCAAAGCGATCAGACCGGTCGTATACCAGACAAGAAAGCCCTGCCTGCAAAACGCACCCACGGCGACCACGATCAACGTGCATGGAAATGGTGCCCCAAGCGCGCTGATAAAGACGATCGCCCCCAGGATCGGTGCTCCATAATTGATAATTTGTGTCAATAAAAAATCAGACATGTTAAGGAGAAGGAGGCGGAAGCGCGGTTGCAGGAGCAATTGCTGTCGCCGGAAAGACGGCGGTAGCGGGCAGTAGATTTGCCTGGACCGTGGCTTTCACCAGTTTTAGAACCACGCCGGGCTTATTGCGGAAATATTCTTCGTTCAGTTGCTTCAAACTTTTCTCGTCATTCGTTTTATTCTTTGGGATACCGAGCGCTTCAAAAAGGACTGGCGGCGGGATGTGATACGTCTTCCCGATAAATGGGATCGTCATCCAATCCCGGATGAGGTCCACATCCGTCACCGGTTGCTCCATTTCGAAGTGCGGATGGTGCGAACGATGCTGGCGAAATTCACGAATTACAAAAGCGGTCCGCAGCCCAAATATTCCGACAAAGATGACTCCCAGCCCAATAAGAATCGTCACCAATGCTCGCTGTTTTGTTGGTTCCATCTCAATCCTGCCATTCCAATTCGAATTCGCCGATCGAGACGGTGTCACCTTCCTGGATGCCAGCCTGGCGGAGTGCCTCTTCCACACCAAGCGTTTCCATAATCTTCTGGAAGCGGCGCACGGAGCCGTCATGCTGCCAATACGTCATCGATGCGGCACGTTCGATGGCGGTACCTGAAACGCGCCATTCATTTTCCCCTTCTCGGGCGACCACAAACTCGCGCGGGTCCTCCTTGGGTTTATAGACCGGCAGAGGTACTTCCATTTCTTCAAGCGCGGGAGCTTCTTGCAGAGCTTGATAGGCTTTAACGAGCAGCTCACGCGTATTCGTACGCGCCAGCGCCGAGATGGTCATCAACTCCACGCTGTGTTTTTTGAATTTCTTTTGGATCTCGGCGAGCTTTTCCTGCACTTCGGGTTGATCGATTTTGTTGAGGGCAACGATTTGCGGCTTCTTCGCCAGGTTGGGGTCGAACAGCGAGAGTTCCGAATTGATCTGGCTGTAATCGGCAACGGGATCTTCCGACAATCCATCCAGCAGATGGATCAATACACGCGTCCGCTGGATGTGACGAAGGAAGTCGTGTCCGAGCCCCACGCCCTGGGAGGCACCTTCGATCAGTCCCGGAATATCGGCGAGAACAACGGTGGTATCGTCATCGATGTTTGCCACGCCGAGATTCGGCTCCAGCGTCGTGAACGGATAGGGAGCGATCTTGGGGCGGGCATTGGTCAGCACCGAGAGCAGGGTGGATTTGCCCGCGTTCGGGACTCCGATCAGTCCGAGATCGGCGATCAGCTTTAGCTCCAGCTTGATGCGCTTTTCCTCGGCGGGTTCGCCCCTTTCGGCGGTGCGCGGTACCTGATTGCGCGAAGTGGCGAAGTGCTGATTGCCACGTCCGCCGCGGCCACCTTTGCAGATGACTAAGCGCTGACCCGGCTCGGTCAGGTCACCGATTAGCTCGCCGGTGTTTGCATCATAAAGGATCGTTCCAGGGGGAACATACAATACCAGATCGTTGCCATAGCGGCCAGACATCTGCGAGGGCCCGCCGTTGACGCCATCTTCTGCTTTAAATTTTTGGTTTTGTCGGAACGAGGAAAGTGTATTGAGCGTGGATTTCACTTCGAAGACCACATCGCCTCCCTTGCCGCCGTCGCCGCCGTCCGGTCCGCCCTGGGGCACAAACTTCTCACGGCGGAAATGCACCATGCCATCTCCACCTTTGCCTGACTTCACCTGAATTTCTACCTGATCTGTGAACATGATTGCATTATAAACGAGACCCCCACCGCCCTAACGCCACCTCTCCGATGTTCCGCGTATTTCAGCGCAAAGGCGACCAGCCGGTCGTCCCTAGGATGCATGATAAAATCCGCGCGTATGAATTGGTACAAGACCACCCTCGAAATTTCCACCCGCGGAAAAGGCTTATACGATGTTACGGAGACGGTCCGTGCGCACTTGCGTGACTGGAACGTGCACGAGGGCATGTGCTTTCTATTTCTCCCCCATACCAGCGCTTCGCTGGTGATGAGTGAAAACTGGGATCCGACTGCCCGTGCCGATCTGGAAACGTTTATGGAGCGTCTTGTTCCAGAGAAAGATCGTTGGTATACCCACGATCTGGAGGGTCCCGACGACGCGACCTCTCATATCCGCTCGATGCTGACGGATACCAGTCTGACAATCCCTGTCGATGATGGAAATTTGTCGCTTGGCACATGGCAGGGAATTTACATCTTCGAACACCGCGCTCATCCACACCAGCGTAAAGTACTGCTGCGTGTGTTGAGCGCCGATGAGTAAAAGGCGGGTTGCCTTCGCCAAATCTCTCAGGCATATCCAGTCTGCCATCCGGTATCGTAAAAAAGTCGGTTGATAGAATCAACCGACTCTTCAACAATGTTGAGATGGGCCTTACAACTCTGAACGACTCAATGGTCGTCGATTTTTACTTCATTCCAAACTTTTGCATCAAAATATCTTTCAGGGTCGGCTGGCCGATCTCCTGCAATTCATAGCGCACGCGCTGGTAGGGTTTCTTGATTTTGATGACGCGGGTCAGATCGATGGGCGTTCCCACGACGACCATGTCGACATCAGAATTGTTGATGGTGTCTTCCAAATCCTTCATTTGCGCTTCGCCATAGCCCATCGCCGGGAGAATGGTTCCAGTCTTTGGGTACTTTTCATAGGTCGCGGCAATGGACTTGACCGCGAACGGGCGCGGGTCCACAATCTCCTTTGCTCCAAAGCGACGGGCAGCGACATAACCGGCTCCGTACGCCATTTCGCCATGCGTCAGCGTGGGCCCGTCTTCGACGACAAGGACGCGCTTGCCGCGAATCGCCTCGGGATCCTCCACAAACAGCGGGGAGGCGCCTTCGATCTGGATCGCCTTAGGATTGATCCGGCGCAATGATTCGCGAACCTTCATCACATTTTCGGGGTCGGCGGTATCGACTTTGTTGATGACGAATACATCCGCGAGGCGGACGTTCGTCTCACCGGGATAGTAGGAAAATTCGTGGCCGGGGCGATGCGGATCGGCGACGACAATTTTCAGGTCGGAGACATAGAACGGGAAGTCATTGTTGCCGCCATCCCATAGGACAATATCCACTTCCTGCTCTGCTTGACGCAAAATCTTTTCATAATCGACACCGGCATAGACGATTACGCCGTTATCAAGGTGCGGCTCGTACTCTTCACGTTCTTCAATGGTCGTCTCGTGTTCGTCGAGATCATCATAATCGGCGAAGCGCTGCACTTCCTGGCGGACCAGGTTGCCATAAGGCATCGGATGGCGAATGGCGGCGATTTTATATCCCATCTCGCGCAGGATGAGGGAAACCCGCCTCGTCGTCTGGCTTTTGCCGGATCCCGTCCGAACAGCGCAGACCGACACGACGGGCTTGGTGGATTTAACTTGCGTGTAGCGTGTGCCCATCAAGCGGAAGTCCGCGCCCGCCGCGTTGACCGTGCAGGCTTTGTGCATCACATATTCGTGAGGGACATCGCTGTAGGCGAAGACGACCTGTTCCACGCCGTGCTGCTGGATCAAGTCGACGAGCTCCTCCTCGGCGCGGATGGGGATTCCGCTCGGGTAGAGGTCGCCTGACAGTTCCGGCGGATAGAGGCGTCCTTCGATGTCCGGGATCTGAGTCGCAGTAAATGCTACGACTTCATAATCCTTGTTCCCGCGAAAGAACGTGTTGAAGTTGTGGAAATCACGTCCGGCCGCGCCCATGATCAGAGTTTTGATTGGCATAGGATTCTCCTATTCATAAAATCACACTGAGGACAGTGTCCGGTGAGGCTCGGCTTTGGTTTTGAGCCTGTCCGTTTTTACCCAGTGTGACTTATATCCATTCTCAATAAATCAGGCTAAACGAAAAGATAACGTTTAGCCTGATTCTTACATGACCTCGGGAGCCTGAATATCGAGCAGACGCAAAGCATTCGCAATCGTCTGCTTCGCCGCAGCCACGAGATGAATGCGGGCCTTCTTGATCTGCTCATTTTCACTCTGCAGCACCGGCACCGCATGATAAAACGAATGGAAGGCATTTGCCAAATCGTAGGCATATGCTGCCATCACCAACGGACGATATTCGTTGGCCGCCTGTTGTACCGCATTTGGAAAGCGCGAGATCTGCTCAATCAATTCGATTTCGTTTTTGGTCAACTCATAATCAAATAACCTGGAAATGTCTAAACTTTCCAACGCCTGAACGTTGGCTTTCTTCAAAATGGAGCTTGCTCTTACATGTGCATTTTGAATATAGGGTCCTGTTCGACCATCGAAGGATAATGCTTCATTGATATCGAATACAATATCCTTGTTGTTATCGACGGCAAGCATGGAATAGACCAACGCGCCGAGGCCGACCTGCTCAGCGATCTTCATACGCTCCTGTGGAGCAATATTGCCGGTGCGTTCGGTTTCCAGAGCCAGCACACGCCGAATCGCTTCGTCGTAGACATCTTTGAAGATGACCACGCGTCCTTTGCGCGAGGACATGCGCCCCTCGGGCAAAGTCACGATGCCATAGCCAAGGTGATAGCATTTTTCGGCTTGTGGAAAGCCCCATAGTTTCAAGATGGCAAACGCCTGTTGCAAGTGCAGGGACTGTCCTACATCCACAACATAGATCGAGCGGTCGACGTGATATTGCTCGAACTTGACCTTGGCCAGCGCCAGATCCTTGGTGAGATAGAGAGACGTCCCGTCACTGCGTAAGATAATATTCGTGCGATATTTTTCCTTCTTGAGGCCAAGCTTCTCGTCGATCTTGACGAGCACGGGACCACCTTGCGGGCGCTCGTCGTCCGCGATCCCTTTTTGGATCAGCTCTTCGACAATCGCTTTGGACGGTTCATCCACTTCGCTTTCATAGAACCAGACATCCATCTTCACATCGAGCATTTCCAAGACAGCGCGCAGTTCTGCCAGGCTCCATTCGCGGGTCATGCGCCACAACTCACGCACATATGGATCGCCGGCATCGTACTTGCGATACATTTCCCGGCGCTCCGCATCATAGACTTCCCGTTGGGCGGTCTCTTGGGGTGTTTCATTCTCTTTCTTGGTCAAGAGTTGGTTCGCTTCGATATACAGCTTAAGCAGCCACTGACCGCGTTCATGCACGCCCTCGGGTTCCTGCCCTTTATAGAATTTATCGTATATCCATAACACTGTAATGACGCCGAGTCCTAGGTCGCCGGGGTAAGAGGCGCGGATGGTGTCAAAGCCAGCAAACTCCGTCAGGCGTGCGAGCACCTCACCAAGAATTGTATTGCGCGCGTGCCCAATGTGAAAAGAGTGAAGCATGTTCGGCTGGGCATACTCGACCATCACGCGCTCGTTCTTCGGTTTACCCCGTCCAAAGTCGGCGCGGGCGGTGAGCACTTCCTCCACCACGCGGCGAGCGTATTCGGCTGTCGTGAAAAAGAGATTGAGGTAGCCTTTGATCGCTTCGATGTGACTGATGCCCGCAACGCTCCCAATCTCCGCCCTAATCTGTTCGGCGATTTCCTGAGCGCGTTGTGGCACCGGAACTTTGTTCCCTTTGCCAGAGCGCGCTTCATTGGCTGCTGTTTGAAAAAAGGACGTAGAGACACCCCATTCGCCTGAAAAGGGGATGGGCTGCCATTTCAATTCAGCGACCTGAATATCATTCGCTGCACAATAGGCTTTGATCTTTTCTTCGATGAGCTGTTGTTCTTGTTCAAACATAAGCGAAGCAATCCTGTGGATGGTTTGATTATAGACTTGCTGAACTAATTTGGGGGAGGGTTGAGAAAACAAAAGCGGGAGCCTTGCGACTCCCGCTCTTACTGTAGAAACGAACTACTTGGACTTTTTGGTGTTCTTCGCCTTCGGAGCGACTTGTCCTGGTGTAAAAGAAGCAAGCTTCTTCATCAGGCGGCTCTTGCGGCGGGCGGCATTATTCTTGTGAATAACACCCTTTTCAGCTGCTTTGTCAAGCGTGCTGATCGCCTTCAGAACGGATTCCTTTGTGTCCTCAGACCCTTCTGCGAATGCAGCACGAGCCTGACTAACGGCAGTACGAGCGGAACCGCGTACGTTACGGTTGTTTAAACGGCGCTTCTCGTTCTGACGGTTTCGTTTGATTTGTGACTTGATATTAGCCAAGGTCTTCCTCCGAAAAATTTCTTGTCGCAGATCCCGCACAGCGGGACCTTTCTTTATGACGGCGATGTATGTGTGCCGACGCAGGGCGGTATTTTACATGAGGCGCTGTGATTTGTCCAGCACAATTACGGTTTTGTTGCCACGACCATATAGTGTATGCCTAACGAGCCGTGTCAAACACGTAGCCTCTTACCAGTTGGCGGACGCTTTGTTGAGCAGACCTTGCCTATCTGATCCACTTAGAGGGACGTGAGAAACTGCACCACATGATCAAGCGCTGTTTGCCCAGCCGCTCCCCAACAAATAGCATGTCCTATACCACTAACCTGAATGGTTTTGATATGAGGAATATGAGCTTCGAGCAATGCGACATCATTATCACGAACCATTCCACCAAATGCTGGATCGCCGCGGACTAGAAGTGCTGGGCACGCCACCTGCGGTAAAACCTGGTCAAGGTCGAAATTCTCAAAAAACCGATCATTAAGTACATAGGCAATCGACTCCGGATCAATGTTCAGGATCATTTCGGCGTCGTTCTGGGCATATATCTCTGGTTGCTCCGGGTCAAGTTCTTTTAGGCTAGCGAGAACTTCTTCGAGCGTAATTGTAGAGGCGAGAGTCCCGCGAACCCAAGTAAACCATGAATAAGGCTCTGCCTGTTTAATACTGGTGTTTCGCGTCATTAAAGGCGGGTCGAGGAGCACAATACTTCGGATAAGTCTGGGTAGCTGCGCTGCGACACCGAGCGTGACCATGGCTCCCGTTGAGTAGCCAAGTACTATGGTTGGTTGCCCGACGAATCGCTCAATAAAAGCAACGGTGTCGGGGACGAAATCAGCGATCCGATAGCCGGAAGTTGCCCGCCCCGATTTGCCATGCCCACGTAAGTCACACGCATAGATGTGCCACTTCTCTTCAAGTGTAGGAATAAACTCGCCGAACGTTTGCCAGCGGAGGGTTGACCCATGCAGCATGACCAGTGGTGGCCCCGCGGTGTCGCCTTCAGCAAAGTTGATTACAATCTCACCTGTGTCGAAGGATTTCTCGGTCAGCATAGCAGCCTCCATGTATGTTCACTCGCTGAATTCTCGCATCCCCGATCTTATTGCATCACTTATAACATGATAGGTTTGCGATCCTAGCTAGTTCCAATGCTCTTTTTTAAGAAATCGTAATGACTCTGAAGGGCAACTTATAGGTCTCTAACAACTAATTCTCTGTAACACTCAGAAGTTCTAACTGAGCATTTGTAACTTTACTTTTGGATAGTCCGGGCGGAACAACGTGCATATTAAAGAATACAGGAAGGTTTCCTAGCTTCGTTTGTATACGACGTACAACATCGCGACCACCTCGTTCAAACCTCGTGGAGTCTTTGCAGGATTTCTGTAGTGTATCAACCCACCAGCAATTTAGCAGTGCACTGATTGTCTAAGTTCAGAGCATGGGTAAAGTGATCAGGGATGAAATGTGGGCTGCCGAAACTTTCGAACAAGATCCTCTGCGCTGTCCGTGAGGTAGATGTTGCCCTGTTGATCGACGGCAATATCATGCAGATTGACGAACCAATCTACGCCTACATCTGAGCCACTCCAGGCAGCCAGAGTTGTCCCTTCAGGATCAAGTTTGACGATCCGATTCCCATACCAATCGGCAACGTAGATATTCCCTTGATTGTCAACGGCAATATTCCAGAGGAAAACACCTTGGTTGTCAACTGGCTCGGGGAAAATCATGGACAAAAATTGGCCATTACTGTCAAACTTCTGGATACGGCCTGTGGAATCTGTGACAAGAACATTCCCGTTGGGGGCTATCGCCACAGAATAAACATCGCTGAATTCCCCATCGTTGTATCCAGTCTTGCCCCAGCGCAACAGGAATTGCCCCATCTGATCGAACTTCTGAATACTATTACTTCCAACATCGGAGATATAAATATTATTCTGTTGATCGATGGCGATATCAAACGGGTGTGTAAACTGACCTTCGCCAAGACCCTCTCTTCCCCATTGAGTTAGGTAATTACCGTTGCTGTCAAACTTCTGGATACGGACGTTTTTCAGATCGATCACATAAACGTTTCCTTGCGTATCGACCGCCAGATGTCCATCGTGGGCATCGAGGCTGTCACCGAACTGTCCCTCTCTGCTCCCTTCGCTGCCCCACATCAATAGGAAATTTCCCTTACTGTCCAATTTTTGAACACGGAAGTTGTTCGTGTCCATCACGTAGGCGTTTCCCTCGGCATCGATAGCAACCCCGACCGGCACGTCGAATGGATTGGGATCTCCGCTACTTGCCCAGACCAGATCCAGTGGATGGTGGACTTGAGCGTTGTCGTCAACGACCGGTATAGCCGTCGAAATGGATACCTCAATCGGCGCCGCAGCTGAAAAACTTGGGGAACCACAGGCGACCAACTGGCTCATTAGCGGGATCAAACAAATCAGTACTATGGGCAATCGTAAGTGCACGGTATCCTTCTTCGCTGCCATGGCTGGACAAAAAAGGCAGAGCTGTGGTATGGCTAGGAAGAGCCTGTATTTCGCAGGCAGTTCCACCCTGAGGGACACAGGATTCTTCGCTGCGTCCCTCTATCTGCAACGCTTAGATGATGTTGCCCCTATCTAGGCGAATGCTTGTATAATTTACCGAACTTGGGTGATTTTCTTAATACGGAAAGCGATACAAATACCGGTATAAACAAAAAGACATGCAAGAAGCAATCTCCTTTGGGACGTGGCTGCGTAAACA
This sequence comes from Anaerolineales bacterium, assembly GCA_035462205.1. Lineage (GTDB taxonomy): Bacteria > Chloroflexota > Anaerolineae > Anaerolineales > Villigracilaceae > Defluviilinea. The sequence goes on along the minus strand of DATHUN010000394.1, from coordinate 3,423 downwards.
GCGCCGGGCTTTGGACTTAAGTCAAAAAGCGCTCGCGGAACAGGTTGGTTGCGCGGAAGTGACCTTGCGACGGATCGAAACGGACAGGCTCAAGCCATCCAAGGAACTGGCAAATATTCTTCTTGAAAATATTGGCATTCCCGACTCTGAACGCCCAACATGGATCTCTTTTGCCCGAGGCGTATCGGGTTTCCCATTCCCTGCTAATGTATCAGACAAACGTAATACAAATCTGCCTAGCTCTATAACTACCTTTATAGGCAGGGAAAAAGAACAGGCGGATGTCACGAGGCTGATTGCCAAATATCGTTTGGTCACTTTTACAGGTGCAGGCTGTATTGGCAAAAGTCGCTTAGCTATGCGAGTGGGGGAACAAATCGCAAGAGACTATCCGGGTGGTGTCTGGCTGGTAGAACTCGCTCCGATCGTTGATCCCTTGCTCATTCCACAGACCACTGCGCTGACCCTTGGTATACGTGAAGATCCAAATCGACCCGTTATCGAACTGTTGTGTGATACCCTGCGCGAAAAGAGAATACTTCTTCTTCTTGACAACTGCGAACATGTGTTGGATGCCTGCGCACAGTTGATCGATGCCCTCTTAGAAACTTGTCCGCAGTTGAAAATCCTTGTCACCAGCCGTGAACCTTTGAACATTACGGGGGAAGCAATTTATCGTGTCCCCTCACTCACATTGCCGGACCCGCAACAGATTCTCGATACCTTCGGGAACTATGAATCGATACGGCTATTCGAAGAGCGCGCTCAGCTTATCCAACTAGACTTTTCGCTGACCGTCGATAATATTGCTTCTATTGCGGAAATTTGCCAGCGCCTGGATGGTATCCCTCTGGCGATTGAATTAGCTGCCGCAAAAGTAGCAGCGTTTACTCCTGGACAAATCGCAAAACAACTCCAAGATAGTTTCACCCTGCTTGCACACGGAAGCCGCACTGCCTTGCCGCGCCACCAAACCTTGCGCGCCTCTATCGATTGGAGCTGGAGTCTGCTTTCCGAATCGGAACAGAGACTCCTGCTGCAACTATCGGTCTTTGCAGGCGGCTGGACATTAGAAGCGGCGCATGCCGTTTGTGACGGCGATGTTTTGACTTTGCTAAATTTTTTAGTGAGCAAGTCGCTGATTGTGATGAATCAAAGGACGGGAACCCTACGTTACTCCTTTCATGAGACCATTAGGCAATATGCCCGAGAAAAATTGATGGGAGCGGGAGGCGGTGAAGCGATTCGCGATAAGCATCTGGCTTATTTTATGAAATTGGTCGAGCAAGCCGAGCCGGAACTGTATCGCGCCCACCAAATCTTTTGGTTCAAAAAGCTGGAGGATGAACTTGATAACTTTCGCAAGGCGTTGGAGTGGGCACTGGCGACGGATGTGGCAGCCGGTTTGCGCATTCTAGCCATTCCCTGGCGCTTTTGGCAAAGACGTAAGTATTTTCAAGAGTTGAGAGATTGGTTGAGGAAACTCTTGGAACGCTACCCTGAGCCTGACTTGTTGCGCGCGCAGGCGCTCGTGGCGTATTGTGTATATATTATGCGCTCCGGCGATTTCCTAGAAGCCCGGAAAGCTGCCGAACAAGGTCTGCACCTGGCTCGGTCCGTGGCACACCGGCAAACAGAGGCACTCGGCCTTTTATATCTAGGAGCATTATTTCACGATGAATATATCCAAGAGAGCAGGCCATTTCTGGAGCAAAGTCTTGCGCTGTATCGAGTTTTGGATGATAAAAACGGTCAAGCCGCCGCGCTGTACTGGCTGGGCTGGAAGCAAGGTCGTCAGGATTCGGAAGATTCGAAACCTCTCTTGTTAGAAAGTTTGCAACTCTATCGTGAGGTGGGCAATCTGATTGGCATTGCGGATTGCCTAGAGGAATTGGCTATTCAGGCGATCTGGGCAGGAGATTTTGCTTCAGCGCGTCTCTGGCTGGAGGAAGCGAGGAAGATTTATCATGATCTGGGAAATCAATCCGACGAAGCAGGGATCGTAAATGGGCTCGGTAATGTTGCTTATGGACAGGGAAATTATCAAAAGGCGCGCGCCTATTTTGAAGAGTCCCTCGCGTTGTATGGGAGACCTAGCGTTTGGTGGTCTATTTATGCAAACGTCGGGCTGGCTTATATGGATTTGCGCCAGGGTGATATTCCAAAGGCGCGCGCAGGTTTCGCAGAGGTAATCCAACGAGCTTACAAGGAAAATTATATTGACGTCCTGCTTTGGGCAACCGATGGGATTGCCAGTCTGCTGGTGGATCAAAAACAATTCGAGTTCGCCATACGGCTCGTTGCCTGGGTAGACAGCATGCGCGAAAAGCTGGGTAACTCTCGTCCGTTTATTGAGCAAACATTTTATGAGCGCGACGTAGCAGCCCTCCTTACAAAGCTGGACGAGGCAGACTTTGCACAGTTCTCGGAGGAAGGTCGCGCAATGACATTGGACCAGGCGGTAGCACTTGCATTGTGGCCATCAGAGGTGAGATAAAATAACTAATGCTCATCTGCACTAACCATCTTGGCTGCATCGATTGAAAGGCGTACGGTCCTTTGTCCATAACATATGTTTGTTCTGCTCCGGCTAAGCAAGGTCTGTCGAAAAGAAAAAGACAGACCGACAATCTGTCTTTTTCTCTTGAATCTATTCGTGCCCAAAGGCTAAATCATAGGGAGATACCAACAGAAAAGTGTATGGCTTTATTTCGCCATAACCACGACGAAGTAACCACCAAATAGACTCTCGTCTGCTTTTACGTAAGCAACGCCAATTTGTGTAGTTGTCGGGTTTAGAAGGCTGTCGCTATCATCAACATGGTCAAGCCACCAATCGAGTGCCTGCTGCGGCGTGGCATCTTTGGCCGCGTAAATCGTTTCCACAACTAAGGATGCTTGCACACCAGCATTGGCCACACGCTGCTCTGGTGTGGATCCGTTCGTCTCGCTTCGGTGGCTGAAGTAGTAATTGCATGCCATATCCTTGGCATGTTCCAATGCGACAGTCGCCAACTGTGAATTGGTACTCAATGACGTCAAACCACTGCTGGTACGCTGATTATTGATCAGCGTCGTTAGGTCCGTGACATAGGTACTGTTTTCCTGGTAGGCACATTGAGCCGAGCTGTTCTGAGTGGCATTGGATGCAGCTGGAGTGCCAACAGGAGCGGAAGTGGCCTGTCCTGCGGCAGCTGTAGGTGTCACAGGCGTAGAAGTAGATGGCAGTGTCGCAGTGGCGGTCACCAGATTGACCGGGATTTGGAGGACATCCCCAACCTGCAAAGCATTCGCATCCGTGATCACATCGGTGTTGGCTTCGAGGATCGCGTCCGTACTGCTGTTGAAGCGCACGGCAATGCCCGCCAGGGTGTCCCCAGGCAGAACGCGGTATTCGACCTTTGTGCCGCGCGGCAAATTAGG
>DATHUN010000393.1:0-17481 GCA_035462205.1 Anaerolineales bacterium | reverse complement strand
ACTCGCAAACGGGACAGAAGTTGAATTCCATTGCATACCGCCGTCTGTAGTGCGATACAAGGTCCCGGCATTGACAGGATCATTGGGGTCGGCGATCAGGATCCAGCCGCGATTCGCGTTGAGGAACGAGTGGCCGGCTCCATATCCCAACCTGGAGACGCCACTCGGTGTGACATCATGCCAGGTCGCGCCGCCATCCACTGTCCGCAAAATGGAGGTGTCCGTGATCATCCAGCCATCCTGCGAGTCAATCATGTGGAAGGTAGAAATCGCCTCGGGGACAACAGCAGGTCGATCCTCAAGGGAGGTTGGGGGCGGTTGCGTGGGTTCTGTGTAAACAGTGGGAATGGCTTCGGGCGACGGTGTGGCCGGTGGCTTGAGCACTGATACATTTGCCGTGCAAGCCAGCGAGGCGAGAACAAGCATTGCTAAAACAAGATTAAATCGCATGGGGTCTCCTGATACAAGTGAACTACACGAGTATCAACGGCAGACCCCTTGCAAAAGTTCCTCCTACGCAGACAACCTAAAATGGTAGGGAAATTCATTGTCGGTGCTATTTATGTTGCCCTTTAACTTCTTAATCTTGTTGGAGTACTAGCCGAGCCACTCTACAATTGTCGCTTCGCCCTGGCCTACGCCCACACAGAGGGTTGCCAGCCCATATTTGACATTGCCGCGCAAACGCATCTCGTGAACCAGAGTCGTCATCAAGCGCGCTCCCGAGCAACCCAGCGGATGCCCGATCGCGATCGCGCCGCCGTTGACATTGACAATGTCCGGGTCAAGGTCCAGGTCTTCCATAACAGCAAGCGATTGAACAGCAAACGCTTCATTGAGCTCCACAAGCCCGATATCCTTAATCTGCAATCCGGCACGCTCTAAAGCTTTCTTTGTCGCAGGCACGGGACCTACGCCCATCACCCTTGGCGGTACGCCCGCAGAAGCGGAGGCAACGATGCGCACTAACGGCTTGAGATTCAGTTCCTTTGCCTTATCTGCACTCATGATCAGTAGTGCCGCGGCGCCATCATTCAGGCCCGATGAATTTCCGGCCGTGACCGTCCCGCCTTCTTTTGCAAAGGCAGGTTTCAATCTGGCAAGGGATTCCATTGTAGTATCGCGCCGCGGGCGTTCATCGGTTTCCACAATTTTTGCCTCGCCTTTTTTCTGGGCGATGACAACAGGCAGGATCTCTTCTTTGAAACGACCCGAGTCAATCGCGGCGAGAGCACACTGATGAGAACGCAATGCAAAGGCATCTTGTTTTTCACGCGTGATGTGTGGACGCTCTCGAGCAATGTTTTCTGCGGTTTCTCCCATGGACTCAGTCCCATACATTTCCTTCATTTTTGGATTTGGATAGCGCCAGCCTAAAGCTGTGTCCCAGGCGGTGAGGTTACCGAACGAGAAACCTGCTTCTGCTTTCGGAACGGAATAAGGTGCCCGGCTCATGGATTCGACTCCGCCTGCGATGTAGACCTCGCCGTCGCCAGCCTTGATGGCCCGCGCGGCCTGGTTGATAGCATTCAACCCCGAAGCGCACAAGCGATTCACGGTCACACCCGCCACCTCGACAGGTAATCCAGCCAGCAAGGCGGACATACGAGCAATATTACGGTTGTCCTCGCCCGCCTGGTTTGCGCAACCTAGAAATACTTCCTCAATCAGAGCAGGATCCAGCTGATTACGATTAACAATTTCCCTGATTACAAGAGCAGCCAAATCGTCGGGGCGGATCGAAGAGAGGATCCCACCCAACGCACCCACCGGCGTCCGTATTGCATCGATGATGACAGCCTCAGTCATTTCATCCTCCAATTTCGTAAAATAATTCTACCATCCACGAATTAAAGGACAATAAATCATAAAAGACTGCTATACTTTTTATATGTCATTGCGAGTCTTCAAGAAGCAATCTCCTACTATAGGAACAATTTTAATGACTTCTAAATCTAAATTGCAAATCTGGGATTTATGGTATCCACAAGCTGGCGCGACCGGCACCTCGTTTGCACGTGGTCGCCTGGGGACGACGAACATCTTATGGGTGCATGCACCCCCGCCAGTGCTTACGGTCGAAATACGAAGTGAAAGCGGAAATCGTCTAGCGTATGCGGAGGACCTTGCTCAAACGGCAGATCGACCCATCGCGCGTTTGACCCGCGACGGAGAAACCATTTCGCGCGAAGATTTGTGGCCCAGCCAAGAAGCTGTTGGACAGTTGGTGATCTTACCGGGTGGCGAGGTGGGAAAACTTCTTAGCTGGTGGAATGCTGAGGATGGGAGTGAATGGCGTTGGCAAGTGGAATTTTATAACCACAAATAACCGATCATCTCGGTGTATTTCGCCAGCCAACAGAGTTTCTGTTGGCTGTTTTTATTTTCAAGGGAGGAGTTTCGTACACCTTGGCGTGTGACGCTTGGCACTACTCGCTTCCCGCCTGGAACGCCATAATCAGGAGGAAAGTTATCTAGTTTTGCCATCATATTACACCCTGCGATTAAACCTCTCAAATAAGGAGAACGAATGCCTGTAAACGGTTGGATCGACGTCAGTGATACGTACTGTAAAGGATGCGAACTTTGCATCAGCGCATGTCCACAGGAGGTGATGGAGCTGGACATGACCAGGCTTACACCGAAAGGCTACCACCCCGCGCACACGTTCAAGGACGGCTGCACGGGGTGTGTTATCTGTGCCCTGGTCTGTCCGGATGCAGCTATCACGGTCTATCGTGAAATTGCGAAAGCAGTTCCCTCCCCGGTATAGTTAACCGTAGGGGCGACGTATACGTCGCCCCTACATTTTTGGAGAAACAAATGACACGTGAGTTATGGAAAGGCAATGAGGCAATCGCAGAAGCCTCGGTGCGCGCAGGACTGGATGCCTATTTCGGCTATCCAATTACACCGCAAACCGAAATTCTCGAATACCTGTCACGCCGCATGCCCGAGCTTGGTCGTGCCTTCGTGCAAGCCGAATCGGAATTGGGTGCGATCAACATGGTCTATGGCGCGGCATGCGCAGGTGTACGGGTGATGTCTACCTCTTCAAGCCCGGGTGTGAGCTTGATGATGGAAGGTTTGTCCTATATCGCCGGCACGGAAGTCCCGGCAGTGCTCGTCAACGTGATGCGCGGTGGACCCGGTCTTGGCAACATCGCGCCATCGCAAGCGGATTACAACCAGGCGGTGCACGGCGGCGGCCACGGCGATTATCGCAATATCGTGCTGGCACCTGCCTCCGTACAGGAAGCGATCGACCTGACCGTACTGTCCTTCGACCTCGCCGAAAAATACCGCACGATCTGCATGATCATTCTGGATGGTTGTGTCGGTCAAATCATGGAACCGGCAAAGATGCCTGAAATGAAACCCATCCAGCGCGCGGATTGGAAGTGGGCAACCAACGGCAGGATGGGAAAACGCGAGCGCCGCGTTCTCACATCTATTTATCTCGATCCGATTGAGGAAGAAAAACTTAACCTGAGACTCTTATCGCGCTGGAAAACTATTCAGCGTGAAGAAGTCCGCTACAAGGAATATTACCTTGATGATGCCGAGTTTGTCATCATTGGCTTTGGCACGGCTGGACGTGTGGCGCTTTCCGCGGTACGACAGGCGCGTCAAATGGGAATCAAGGTCGGCTTGCTGCGACCGATCACCGTCAGCCCGTTTCCGTTCGAAGTGATCGAGCAACTGATCGGGCGTGTGAGCGGATTTCTGGTCACCGAGATGAACTCCGGTCAAATGCTGGAGGATGTTCGCCTGGCAGTGCGGGGCCGCGCCCCCGTCGAGTTCTATGGACGCATGGGCGGCGTGGTCCCGTTCACCGAAGAGATCCTGCACGAGATCGAACGGCTCACCTCAAGCAAGTTGAATGTGGACACCAACCCACGCGATGCGTGGCTTGCACGCATATCCCCTCTCCCTTTGGGAGAGGGCTAGGGTGAGGGCGAAATGACAACTCCCAATAATTTGGTTTACGAACGTCCCGAAGGCTTTACCGATATGCCAACCCACTACTGTCCGGGCTGTACGCATGGTGTGGCACATCGCTTGATCGCCGAAGTGCTGGAAGAAATGAATCTGATCGATAAGACGATCGGTGTCGCACCGGTCGGATGCTCAGTCTTTGCCTATAACTATTTCGATACGGACTTTGTCGAAGCCCCGCACGGACGTGCCCCTGCCATGGCGACCGGTATCAAGCGTGTGCTGCCGGATCGTATCGTTTTCACCTATCAAGGCGATGGCGACCTTGCATCGATCGGTATGGGAGAGATCGTCCATGCCGCCGCGCGTGGCGAGAACCTGACGGTGATCTTCCTCAACAACGCCAACTTCGGTATGACTGGCGGACAAATGGCACCGACCACGTTGCCAGGTATGAAGACAACCTCTTCGCCAAACGGGCGTGATGTAGAGACACAAGGCTTCCCGATCCGTATGGCAGAGATGCTGGCGACGCTCGACGGTGTCGGTTATGTTGTGCGACGATCTTTGCACGATCCGAAAAACATTCGTCTGGCGAAGAAAGCCATTCGTATTGCTTTCGAGACGCAAGCGCGCGGCCTCGGCTTCTCGATGGTCGAGTTGCTGTCCACCTGTCCTACCAATTGGGGCATGACGCCCGTGGAGTCGTTGAAGTTTGTCGAGCAGCACATGGTGCCCGCGTATCCGCTTGGCGATTACAAAGTCGCGGCGGGTGTGGCGCAGGTGAAAATATAAACATTGGATATTCGGTATTCGGAAATCGGGTGTATGGCGGGAAATCTGAGTATCGAATGTCTAGGAAAGCAAAGTGACAAATGCAAAAAGAAATCATTATCGCAGGGTTCGGTGGTCAAGGCGTTTTGTTCGGCGGACAGGTACTTGCCTACGCCGCCATGGACGCCGGTAAGGAAGTGACCTGGATACCCTCCTACGGACCGGAGATGCGTGGCGGCACAGCCAACTGCACGGTCATCATCGCCGACAATGAGATCGGTTCGCCGCTGGTGAAGAATCCGCCACTTGCAATTGCCTTGAACCTGCCATCCTTCGACAAATACGAAGAGTCCCTGGCACCCGGCGGAACATTGATCGTCAACCAATCCATGGTGGATCGCGGTGCAAAGCGTGAAGATATCAATGTCATTCTTGTGCCATGCAATGAGCTCGCAGAGGAGATTGGTGACAAGAAATTGCTCAACATGGTCGCAGTTGGTGCATTGCTGACCGTATTACTCGAAATCACAGTGCATGATGTGGAGAAGGCGTTAGAAGGACATTTACCAGCGCGGCACAAACATTTATTGCCGAAGAACTATGAAGCGCTAAGGAAAGGGTTCGAGGCAGCGCAAAAGGTTCCTGCATAATCCGTAGTTGGTAATTTAGGACCCGTCTCGTGAGAGGCGGGTTTTCATATGTATAATGTGTGAAAGGGTTGAATTTCTTATTAGAAAGTGGCTGATCAAATCGCAAGATTCAAAGGAGGACGAAAACATGGCCGTTCCATTTTCTCAGTATTTGAATATCCGTGAAGCATACGCGCCATCTTTTTCGCCGGATGGCAGAAGAATATCTTTTATTACAAATATTACAGGAATTCCGCAAGCGTGGGTTGTAAATGTTGAAGGTGGATGGCCAGATCAGATCACATTTGACACGGAACCTGTTTCACAAGCTCGTTTTTCACCCAAGTCCGCCGAATTGGTATTTTTACGCGATATCGGCGGAAACGAAAATGCGCAAATATATCTGGTCAATGGTGATGGCTCAAAAGAAAGAAGAATGACCCACGCCGATGATGTCATGCACATATTTGGGAACTGGTCACAAGATGGCACGCAAATCGCTTTTACATCGAATCGGCGTGCCCGGTCCAAGTTTGATGTTTACATACAAAATATTGAAGACGGTGAAATGCAATGTATCTGGGAAAATGAGTATTTAGGCTTCGTCTCTGTTATTGGCTTTTCGCCCGATTCATCGCGGCTTCTCGTTAATGTAGAGTATCACAGCTTGAACAATGACCTTTTTGAAATTGACATTGAAAAGAAAGTAGTCCGCAAGCTCTCTGAACATCAGGGAAATATCCGTTATCTATCCCCTGTTTATTCTGCAGATGGGAAAAACATTTTCTGCGCTTGCGACCGGGATCGCGACCTCTCAACTCTCGCCAAGATCGATCTGGGCGATCTGCAATATCACTTTTTGCAGGAAACAGAATATGAAATTGAATATGTCGCGACGTCTTTTGATGGCCATTGGCTGCTTTGGATCAGCAATGCTGAAGGAGCACATCAATTTAGCCTGATGGATCTGCAGACAAAACAAATTAGCGCACCTGTGAACTTGCCAGTTGGCGTACTCAGCGATTACGCGGCGCCTGTTTTTTCAGCAGATAGTCAAAAGATTACCTTTGGATTCAGCATGCCTACTCGAACATCGGACATATGGGTGTGGGATATCGAGAACAATCATGTCTTTCCGGTGACACAAAGTAGCCATGCTGGCATACCTGTATCAAGTTTTAGAGAGCCTGAGTTAATTCATTACCCATCATTTGATGGGCTCTCTGTTCCTGCATGGTTTTACCGATCCGTAATTCGAAACAGCAATACAAATCCCGTACTTGTGTTGGTGCACGGAGGACCGGAGGGTCAGGCACAACCCATATTTGATTATGTCACCCAATATTTCATTTCATGTGGATACAGCGTTCTGATTCCAAACGTCCGCGGCTCAAGTGGATACGGGAAAAACTATCTCGCATTGGATAATGTCGAAAAAAGAATGGATTCGGTTGCCGACCTCGCCTATGCCGTGAAATGGTTGGATACTCAACAAGATGTAGACACCAAACGAATCGCCATTTTGGGTGGCAGTTATGGCGGTTTCATGGTGTTATCTGCGATTACTACCTATCCAGATCTCTGGGCAGCGGCTGTAGATATTGTAGGGATCAGTAACTTCGTTACCTTTCTGGAGAACACTAGCGCCTACCGTCGTTCTCATCGCGAAGGAGAGTATGGCAGTCTCGAACATGACCGCGAATTCCTGACCAGCATCTCCCCCATCCACCATGTCGACAAAATTACCGCGCCACTCATGGTGATCCATGGAGCGAATGATCCGCGTGTGCCTCTTGGTGAAGCCGAACAACTGGTCAATGCTCTGCGAGCACGCAACGTTCCCGTCGAATTTCTTGTTTATGATGACGAGGGTCATGGTTTGGTGAAATTGAAAAATATTCTGGATGCCTATCCCAAAATGGCTGCTTTTCTGGACAAGCATTTGGAATTGGAGAAGTAAGCTCGACGATTCGGAAGCCGTATCACGAGAGGCAGTTTTTGTTCTGCCGTAACTCGAGCAGGAATTTTGTTTACCATTTACAGTACGATTTGCACTTTAATTTCATCTGAAATAAGCGCATAAACGAGTTAAGATTAGTGTGCCGTTCGTTTCCCTATACCGTTGCAATTCTGATGGGTCGTCGAACGACTAGTCGTCAACTAAGACACTCAGAAATGTCGTGAATAAGACAAAGGAGCAAAATGACCAAAAAACTGATCTACGTTCTTGTAATTGGATCCGTGTTGGCAGCGCTTGTCGCCGCGGTCCCGGCGCTCGCCAAATCACAAGCCACCTTGGACTCCGGCACCACATTCTATGTGCCAAAACCAAACCATGGGGCGCTCGAACAAATCGCGGACCTGACCTCCAGCGGACAAAAAGCGGAAGCCAATCTCATCCAAGAGATGGTTGAGACGCCGCACGCGATCTGGTTCACAGGCGGAACTCCCAAGACGGTGATGCAGGACGTACGAAATACCGTTCTGCGCGCAGCCGACAAAGGTGCCCTTCCCGTTCTGGTCGCCTACAACATCCCCTTCCGCGACTGTTCCCAGTTTAGCGCCGGCGGAGCTGCTAGTGTCACAGACTATGAAAAATGGATTGATGGCTTCGCAGCCGGCATTGGCAACGGCAGAGCCGTCGTGATTTTGGAACCTGATGGACTGGGAATCATCCCGTGGTACAACCCATTCGGAAATCGCGACAGTTGGGTATCCAATCCAAACTATGAATGGTGCCAGCCTGCAGAAGCTAATCCGGCAACCGCCGCCTCCGATCGCTTTGCAATGCTGAACTATGCTGTCCATACACTGAAAGCACATCCCAACGTCAGTGTCTACCTTGATGGCACGCATAGCGGATGGTTAGGGGCCGGAGATGCAGCCGATCGCTTGATTCAGGCCGGCGTCAACGACGCGGATGGCTTCTTCCTGAACGTCTCCAATTACATCGTGAATGCACGACTGGAAAAGTATGGAACCTGGGTAGCAAAGTGCATTGCCTTTGGTTCAAACCCCGCCTCCTGGGGCAACGGACATACAGAGTGGTGCGCCAGCCAATACTTTCCCGCCAACCCGGGTGATTTCTCGAGTTGGGCGCTCACTGACCAGTGGTATGCCGATAATGTCGAGAGCCAGACCTGGTGGTATTCGGAATCAGTTCTCAAGCATTTCGTCATCGACACGAGCCGCAACGGACAGGGTCCTTGGACTCCAACCACAAGCTATCCAGACCCGCAGGATTGGTGCAATCCACCGGACCGTGGTTTGGGCTACCGACCAACCGCTAATACAGGTGTCTCTTTGGTCGATGCCTATCTGTGGATCAAGATCCCTGGTGAGTCCGATGGAGAATGCACACGCGGACTTGGTCCCGGTGGCACGACCGTTGATCCGGAGTGGGGACGAATTGATCCGGCTGCCGGAGCTTGGTTCCCCGAGATGGCACTCGACTTAGCTCACTTCGCCAACCCTCCGCTGCCGTAAAAATGGTAAATTGTAATTAGTAATTTAAAACCCGCCTCGTGAGAGGCGGGTTTTAAGTTGCCATTCTAACGAGGTTATCGTATAGTATTTATATTGGTCGTTAACACATAAGTTATTTTGTCGGTAAGGAGAAAAATGGCAACCAAAAAATTCAAGATCAACCGCGCTCCGGTATTGACCCTTTGGGCAACCGTTGTAGCAGAGCGACTTGGTTATGATACGGAGACAGCCCTGACACTCGGGAAGGCAGTGGCGGGACTCAACGCACAATCCAAGGGCAGGAAGTTGGGAATCTACGAAGAGCCGTCCGAGGAAGAAAAAGAACGGCAAGCCAAGAAGCAAAAAGAGGTGAAAACGGAATTTGTTGAAATACTAAGAAGAGACGTTCCCGTGACTAAAACAGCCCAGGGATTGCGCGCCGTAATCAAAGGGGAGACGATCCAGCCAGGAAGCGTGGAAACCTATATCAAGAATAAATTTGGCGAGAATTATGAGGATGCGCGCGCGGCAATGGAGAAGCTCGCAAAAGCGTACACGCCAAAGGAACTCGAGCGCAAAGCCTATGATCTGTATGAAAATTTCCGTCCCGAAATCCCCGAGGGAACCAAAGGCTGGGGGGCGAAAGGAGAACTGGACCTGGAATACATCCACTCGCTGGCGAAATAAGGTACACAGTTTTTCTTGTGTAAAATAGGAGGATAACTGTCCGAGACACGATCTAAATATCTGGAGGGACGTTGCACGAGATAGCACTACTTATTAATATCGCTGTGGCATTGGTGGTTGCTTTTATTGGCGGAATCCTGGCGCGCCGTATGGGTTTGCCAACAATTGTGGGATATTTACTCGCAGGGATCGCCATCGGACCGTTTACACCTGGGTTTGTTGGGGATATGGAAACAATCAGGCAACTTGCCGAACTGGGGGTTATCTTTCTGATGTTTGGCGTTGGCTTGCACTTCTCAGTTCAGGATTTCTGGAAGGTACGTTCCATTGCCATTCCTGGCGCATTAGGTCGCATGCTGCTCACGACACTGTTGGGTTTTGGGTTATGTCAATTGTGGGGATGGCCGATTCGAGCGGGGATTGTGATCGGTTTATCCATTTCGATTGCAAGCACAGTCGTGCTGCTCCGTGTACTGATGGACAACGGTCTTCTCCAAACACCACAGGGACAGGCAGCGGTTGGCTGGGTCGTCGTGGAAGATTTGGCAACAGTACTGATTCTGGTCCTGCTGCCCACTCTTGCCAACGCATCGGGTGGATTTGATTGGGGACAACTCGGGTTAACCCTGTTCAAGGCGGCGGGTTTTGTGATTCTGGTCTTGTTCGCGGGCACAAGGCTGATTCCGTGGCTGCTGTTGCAGATCGCTCACACCCGTTCCCGTGAATTGTTTATCCTGGCAATTCTTGTCATTGCGCTTGGGATCGCTCTGGGAGCGGCCGAACTCTTCGGCGTATCGCTGGCGTTGGGCGCATTCGTGGCGGGAGTTGTCGTCAATGAGTCGCCCCTCAGCCATCAGGTTGGAGCAGACATCCTGCCCTTTCGTGAATCGTTTGCCGTATTGTTCTTTGTTTCCATTGGCATGCTTGTAAACCCAAGCTATTTGGCCCATAACATTGGCTCTATTCTTGCCATCACCGGCCTGATCGTAGTCGGGAAGGCACTCATCACGGTGCTGTTTGGTTTTGTATTTCCATGGCCGGCTCGTACAACTTTAGTGCTGGCGGCGGCCTTAAGCCAGATCGGGGAATTTTCCTTCATCCTGGGGCAGGAGGGCGTGGGGCTTGGCTTGCTGGATCAGACTCAATACTCCCTGATCCTGGCAGGCGCGCTTTTATCCATTATCTTGAACACACCTATGTTTCGTCTGGTTGATCCTTTGGAAAGATGGTTGCAGAAGCTTCCGAAGGTTTGGAGATTGCTGGATCGTCACGAGCCTCCACCGCCGCTGATCGAGGAATCGATTAAAGACCATGTTGTAATTGTGGGTTATGGACGCGTCGGTCACCACATTGTCAACCTTCTGAGGCAAATGGCAATTCCCCATCTTGTTGTGGAAGCCGACTCACAGCGTGTCGAGGAGCTTCACAGACAGGGAGTTCCCAGCCTCTTTGGGGATGCCGCCAATTCAGAAGTACTCAGCCATGCCGGTTTGGAACGCGCACGTGCGCTAGTGGTTGCGGGTCCGGATGAGGATGCGAGTGCACTGGTTGTTACCACAGGTCGCGACCTCGCGCCGGAACTGCCGATCATTGCCCGCGCCACCAGCGAGGAGGGCACCAAGCGACTGACACAACTTGGCGCCCTGGATGTCATCCACCCGGAGTTGGAAGGTGGATTGGAAATCGTGCGGCATACCCTGCTCCAGCTTGGATTCCCACTGCAGGAAATTTATCGGTACACCGATGCGGTGCGCCACGATCACTATGATCTTCAGATCAACTCCGAGGAGGAACATCGGCTCCTGCACGATCTTATCGATGCTGCAAACAATATTGAAATCAAATGGTTCCGCCTCTCAGAAAACAATCCGCTTGTCGGTCAAACGCTGGCAGATGCCAACCTGCGCGCACAGACTGGAGCATCTGTTGTGGCGATCCTGCGTGCCAGCCAGCTAATGGCAAATCCAAAATCCATGACAGTGTTCGAGCTTGGAGATCGGATCGGTCTCATCGGTGACAGGGAAGAGATCGAAGCAGCGGAAGCGTTGCTCATGCATGCGGAATCCAGACCCACCGACACAGGTATCGAATGGGAAACATAAAGCGATAATATTCCAATTCAAATATTCACCTTGGACAGCAGGCAGATATGAAATATGAAACAGTGAATGGGGTTTCCGTCCCCAAGATCGGTTTTGGTACATGGAATATCGGTGGCGGTTCCTATGCTGACCCCAGCCTGGACTCTGCTTCTCTAAGCGCACTTCGGGCCGCGCTGGAAGTGGGTTACACCCATTTCGATACCGCGGAAGGATACGCGGCTGGGCACTGTGAAGAACTCGTTGGCCGCGCCCTGCGTAGCAAAGGGACGAAACGGGAGGACGTTTTCATCACCACCAAGGTTTCGCCCGAACATCTACGCTACCACGATGTGCTACGCTCCTGTGAGAACAGTCTGCGCCGGCTCAATATGGATTACATTGATTTATATCTCATTCACTGGCCTGGCAGCATCGGGACAGATTATGAAGAGGCCTTTCGCGCTTTGAACCAGCTTGTCCGTGAAGGGAAAGTCAGACATCTCGGGGTGAGCAATTTCAAGATGAAATTATTGAAGCAGGCTGTGCATCTGTCGCAAACACCTCTCCTTACGAATCAGGTCCCCTATCGCCTGCCCGACAAAACCTACGTCGAAAACGGCGTCCTGGAATATTGCCAGCAGAACGCCATCCTGGTCACAGCCTATTCGCCGGTGAAATTCCGCAATTTACCTGTCAATAAAACAGTACGTGCAATTGCCGAGGCGCACTCTGCAACACCGTTTCAAATCGCCCTGGCATGGCTGGTTGCGCAGCCGCGTGTCATCACCATTCCGATGTCATTCAATCCGCAGCATATCAAGGAGAATTTCAACGCCGCGGAGATTGAGCTAACCGGGGAAGAGTTCAAAACATTGAGTGATTTGTGGTAGCCCCCTCCGGGTAAATCCAAAAGCCTCAGCAAAACCGTATATCTAAATGAAAGTTGAATTCCTACCTGAAATTGAGATTATCGAAGAGCAGGAAGAGCAGACTGAGCTTGAGCCGCTCTACCGCGTCATCATTCACAACGACGATGTCACGCCAATGGATTTTGTCGTTCACATCCTGAAAACGATTTTTTACCAGTCGAATCCAAAGGCATTTGAGATCATGTTGATTGCTCACATCACTGGGCTGGCGTACGTACAAACTTTACCCAAATCGGAAGCAGAGAAACGCATTAACAAGGCACATTTTGCCGCCGGTCTGGAAGGCTATCCTCTCCATTTTTCGATGGAGCCAGAATAGCGTTTTCGGTCTGCAACCGCTGATTGCAAGCATAAAAAAAATAAGATATAGTCAGGAGAATTTACATACAGCACCGGGAGAATCTCATACTACATGCCAGAGCTGACTCGTGGAAAGGGATTAATCGAACCCCTGCTCGCCGATTTGCGAGCACAGAAAGCCAACAAACTGATCCCTTTCACGTTGAGGGGAGGCCGCATTCTCGATATTGGTTGTGGAACCTATCCATACTTTCTCGCTCATACCTCCTTTGCTGAAAAGTTTGCGATCGATCAAATTCCCCTTTCTGAAAAAACTGCTACAGAATTGCGCATCGAGTCCTATACCTTAGATCTCGAGCAAAAACCGAAATTGCCCTTCGAAGATCAATTCTTCAACGCCGTTACCTTACTGGCAGTTGTCGAGCACCTCGACCCAGCACTGATGGCTCTGCTTTTCAAGGAAATTTATCGGGTGCTCAAGCCTGGCGGCCAGGTTGTGCTCACTACACCGGCGGCCTGGTCGGATGGGCTGCTCAAATTCATGGCACGAATGCGCCTGGTCAGCGCTGAGGAAATCCAGGAGCATGCTTACGCCTACACCTTGCCGCTACTCGGCTGGTATTTCGGTCAGGCAGGTTTTGAAATGTCAAAAATTCGTTTCGGTTATTTTGAATTTATGCTCAACATGTGGGCGACCGCCCGAAAGTAAATGTGAACCAAATTACGACTCTTACCCGGATTAACCTTGATGATCTTGTCGCCTCATTTGGATGGCAAGACCGGCCTATGCTCGCGGGCATGCTCAGCAGACTTTTTATCAAGCCGGCGCGTGCGTTTGCTCAGCAAGTAGCGGAATATGATGACTTGGTGGGTCAGGTGGGGCTCGATGAAGCATCCTGCCGATTTTTGCAGAACCATTACATCAACGATCTTCGTGTCCATGGTCGTGAGCATGTCCCCACCAGCGGCCCGGTACTTTTCCTCGCCAACCACCCGGGCATGACCGATACAGTCAGCCTCTTCACGGCGATTGACCGTGCCGACCTGCGCATTATTGCCACCCATCGACCTTTTCTGGAGTCGCTGGTCAATGTTACGAAACAACTTTCCTACGTGAGCGATGACCCATCCGAGCGCATGCGCGCCGTTCGACAAATCGCATCGCATCTACGCGGCGGTGGCGCCGCGCTAACATTTCCCGCCGGAAAAATTGAACCGGATCCTCTCGTCCATCCGGGCGCATTGGATTCCCTCAAAGAATGGACTGACTCTACGGCCGTGTTTCTCCGCTTCGCACCGGACACGAAAATTGTTCCGGTCCTGGTAAGCGGAGTCATCTGGGAGCGGACCGCCCGTCACTGGCTGACGCGTATTAAGCAGACCCGTGAAGATCGCGAGAGACTTGCGACAGCGTTGCAACTGCTCGCCATGATCACACGCAATGCGCGCCCGACGACAGTCCATGTACGCTTTGCAAAGCCCATCACGTTGGAAGAAGTTGGTTCGCTCGAGCCAGACTGCGTCCACGAGAAGTTGATGGAACGGATGCAGTGTTTGATCGAGAATCAAAATGATGGCGAGGGAGTATCGGCACTTTGAGATCAATTCCTCTATCTGTGAATTCAGGGACGGGAGTGAGGGCTAAAAACAGGTTCCGCTCATTCGCACTCTATCTCCTTCTGATTCCATTGCTGTATTTGGCTCTGCGTAACGCGCCCCTGGCTGATATTTGGAATGCTGTCAGATACTTGAAGCTCTGGCAAATTGCTTTACTTTTAGCAATCAATATCAGTATTTATCTACTGATCACGCTTCGCTGGTGGATTATTGTCCGGGCGGGGAATCAGAATATCTCGTATTTTCCGCTGGTGCTTATACGTGTAGCGGTGTTCGGGATCAGCTATTTCACACTGGGACCGCAGATTGGCGGCGAGCCTTTGCAGGTGTTATACCTCCAGCGCAAATATGGCATGACTTATACGCGCGCCACCTCCACCGTGATCATGGATAAGCTATTGGAGTTCCTGGCAAACTTCTTTCTGCTGGTGATCGGGTTAACGGCAATCGTCGAGGCGGGGATTCTTTCCACCAGCGCCAGCAGGCCGCTCGTGAGTCTGATTCCGATGGCGGCGATTTTATCGTGGCCCTTCCTCCATATCGCCCTGATGGTTCGCGGCATCTACCCTGTCGGTGCCGTGCTACGCGCCGCCTTTTCCCGATTCGGAAATCCAAAATGGATGCGTTTCATCATTGCTTCCGAGAAAATGGCAGGCCGCTTCTGCAAGCGCAGCCCGCGCGCACTCTGGATGGCGGCCGGTGCCTCGCTGGCAGCCGGTGTGGGAATGATCTGTGAATATGTGCTCATCACCTCCTTCCTGGGAATCGATTTGCATACCTGGCAAACGATTGCTGCATGGACGACGAGCTGGCTCGCGTTCCTTGTGCCGCTGCCCGGTGGCTTGGGCTCGTTGGAGGCCAGCCAGGTCTTTACCTTGGGTGCTTTTGGAATTTCGGCCGCTCTGGCAATCGGGGTGACACTCTTGATCCGCGCCCGCGATTTATTGATTGGTGGTTTAGGGTTACTTCTGGCGAGCCGCGGGGTTAAGTAAATGGAAAATCCATTCGGCACGATTGAATCGTATCAGGAATAAAGGAGACTCTTATGAAACTTACTGGCAAACACTATGCGATCATTTTCTTCACGCTGCTCACCGCGATTCTGCATATCGCCGCAGCGCTCGATAAACAGCTTTTCGCGGAGGGTCCGGATCCTCTGTTTCTTCTCAATGGTCTCGGTTATCTAGGTTTACTGGGTGCCTACTTTTTGCCGATTCCATTTTTCCAACAAAAGCATGAGCTGGTTCGACGTGGCTTTATTCTTTTCGCCATTGTCACCATTGTGGCATGGCTTATCATTTGGGTCGGCTTCAGCGTAATCCGAGATGGTATTCCTTTCTTCAGTCACGATTCCGTCTATGGCGTTCCCGCAAAAATTTCCGAAGTGCTTTTGATCTGGCTGTTGTCCACAGACAAGGAAAGCGCATCTGCGGTTAAAATGAGGGCGTGAAACGGAAAACTGTCTACTTTACCGCGCCGCGACTTGTGGAACTCCGCGAGGAGGATTTACATGTTGTCGGCGCGGATGATGTTTTAGTGGAGACCATTTGTTCGGCAATCAGCGCCGGGACGGAAATGCTCATCTACCAGGGGCGCTTCCCACGCGACCTTGAAACGGATTCCGTTATTTCGAGTCTGCGCGGCGGCTTCAAATATCCGATGGCATATGGATATGCCAGTGTGGGAGTCGTTCGCGAGTTAGGAAAAGATGTGGACAAGGAATGGTTGAACAGAATGGTGTTTTCTTTTCAACCGCACGCCTCCCATTTCATTACGAATACTGAATCGTTATTCCCAATTCCTGATTCCCTTTCCCCTCAAACTGCCTGTTTTCTCCCCAATATGGAAACAGCGGTCAATTTGGTGCAGGATGGCGCGCCTATTTTAGGCGAACGAGTCTTGGTTCTGGGACAGGGAGTCGTTGGGTTGTTGACTGCTTCCTTGCTCAATGAATTTCCTCTGGATGCCCTGGTGACTGTAGACCAGTTTGACCTACGATGTCATATGTCACAGGAGCAAGTGCAAAGGTCGAACGTTTCCCATTGTGAAACATTGCGTTCGAATTCTTCCGATTTTCGTCAACAGGCATTATCGGTTTTACAGAAAGGCGCAGACTTGACGTTTGAGCTAAGCGGCAATCCCACCGCGTTGAATGAGGCGATTGCCCTGACGCGCTTTCATGGACGGATTGTCATTGGTTCGTGGTACGGCGAAAAGGAAATGGAAATTCATCTCGGCGGTTCCTTTCATCGTTCACGGATCAAGCTCATTTCTTCGCAGGTCAGCACTATTTCGCCAGATTTAAGCGGCCGCTGGGACAAGTCGCGCCGCTTCGACGTGGCTTGGAAGGCTCTCGAGCGCATCAAGCCCGAAAAATGGATTACCCACCGTTTCACGATTGACGAGGCGAGGGAAGCCTATCGCATGCTTGATGAGAATCCACAAGAGACCATTCAAGTTATTTTTGATTACACGTCATGAAATTCCATTACACCCACTTGGAGGATTGTCACACGGCCCAAGGTGTTGTGATCATCATCGATGTCTTACGTGCATTCTCAACTGCCGCGTATGCATTCTCGCGGGGAACCAAAGAAATTTTATTGGTAAGCACGGTGGAGGAAGCGCTACTTCTCGGATCACAAATCCCAAATTCTAAAGTCATGGGCGAAGTTGGCGGGTTGCCACCGGATGGGTTTGATTTTGGCAACTCCCCCACCCATATCAGCAAAGAGAACCTCTCCGGTATGACACTCATCCAGCGCACCGGCGCGGGGACACAGGGCGCGGTGCGCTGTCGGAAGGCAGAAACCATGCTTGCCGGCAGCTTTGTCGTGGCGAGTGCAACAGTACGATTGGTGAAGAAGCTTCAGGCTGCAGAAGTCACGTTCGTGATTACCGGTCAACTGTTTAGCGGTGGTGACGAGGACCTTGCCTGTGCCGAATATATAGAGGCATTGCTAAATGGCTACCAACCGGAGAGAAAACCGTTCATCCAGCGCGTGTTTGACTCACGAGACGCGCTCCAGCATCTCGACCCTCTCCAGATAGCATTTCCAC
>DATHUN010000392.1:0-16688 GCA_035462205.1 Anaerolineales bacterium | reverse complement strand
CCGGTGGATATCTGCGTTGGTTGTATGTAATGACGCGCTAACCCTGAGAGGAATAGCGCACCAGCGACCCCCCAGAGCACAAGTCGCCGCCGCACTCGTGAATCCACACTAGGGCGCACCTCGACCAATCTCTTTGCAGTAGAGGTCAACTTCATTCACATTTGCCATCTCCCTTGTGTACACACTTCCGCGAGATAATGCCTAAGATGGACAATTCCATTCCAAAACAAGTCGTGCCGTTAGTTCAAGCGAGTTTTGCCAAGCGCTATTTGATGAACGCAATATTCGCGAAGGCTTGGGCGGTGGCTGTCCTACCAGGGGATGATATGGTCATGAGATGGTAATACCATCACTTATAGATTTTCAATGGTTTTAATCTGCCGAATTGATATCAACACGATCCTGAGGTCATGTAATCGGTGGATCAGGCCGATCAGCGCGACCTGATCTATGACGACGCTTTTAGCTTGTAAATTTCACCCAATGGTAAATAGGACATTCCCTCCCACACCGACATCATGCCAGGCCGAGAACGAGTCCCAGAATCAGGAACAGGAAAAATATACTTTGCCCGGAATGTAAAATGATGGGGAACCAGTTGCTACGGAAGCGTTTGCCGGAATACGCAAACACCAGGTCGCCTGGAATCGTTGCCAGGATGCCCCAGGGCTGGTGAAGATGATATAAGCTAAACAGGATGCTGTTTGCCACCCAATCCCATTTGCCAAAAACGCCTTCCATTTTCGGCAGCAACACCCCGCGGAATATAAATTCCTCGCCGAGGAATGTGTTGAATAACGCCAGCACGAGGAATAGCCCGACCAGGTCCCATGCCCCGAGCCACATGAAGTGCAGCTCAGGGGTAAACAAGGCGGACATATCATATCCTTCCGGTTCGGCGAGGATGGGAAAGATGCCTGTCCACAGTTGCACAAGCGTGGATCGCAAACCCAGTTCCAAGGCGGCAACGAGCAGAATCAGTGGGATGATCCACCACCACAAGGCTTTCTTCGTCTCGCCGGTTCGCGGGGACACTGGATGGTTCAGCCAGAACCGGCGGCGAATCGTCTCCAACTGCAGGTTTCCCTCTTCATAAAAGAGAATGATCATTGACAGTACAAACTGCCAAACCAGTCCGACCATAAATAACTTCATACGTAACAGCCCGGCTTCCAGGTCGGGGAGGCCAACGCTCATTGCCGGGTAGAACAGCCATCCCAGGAGCCACATTGGTGCGCCTGCCGCCAGCCAGACATCTAGGATTTGCCAGAGCGCGTATTGCTTTTTCGCAGAGGTTGATAGCCCCTGCCTTTGATTGGTAGCTGTTGTTTCTTGCGTTGACATAAGATTTTTCCTTCTTTTTGGACAAAGATGTTCGTTGATTTGGCTGGCAGGGTGACAGATATCATCCCGCCAGCCTTAAAATGTTTGTCGGTTAGTAGCGCCAGCCCAACCAGTTCCAGTAGTTCAGGAACCAGACAAAGCCTACGGCTGCGATCGTCACCAGCGTGTAATAGACACGGAAGGCGACGCCCCAATAGCGATCCTTCCATGCCAACACACTGTAGACCAGCGCGCCGGGTGTCAGCACGGCAGCCAGGACACCTAGGCCAATCACAATCTCAACTATCAATGGGATATCGTGCAATTCCGATGGATGCATTGGACGGAACCACAGCGCGATGCCGACCACGAACAGCAGGTTCAGAAGACTGATGGTAAGTATGATCCAGTCAGCCACGCGAGCGGAGCGAGTGCCGCGCGAAGCGGAATTCTGGTCGCCACCTAAACGGCGGCTCCGAATAAAGCGGATCAAAGCAACAGGCAGCATGGACAGGAAGACCAAAATGCACAGCAGAGCCAAACTCATGTTGATGCCAGGCGTTTCGTACCAGTCCAGTTTTACGAAACCATATTCGGGCAGGATGTCGGTGAACATGTAGGTGATGCGTCCCTGGTCGTCCTCGCGAAAGAACATGGAGAACGGACCATCCACCTGGCGGAAGTAAAGCGGCTCCACCTCCACAAAGCGGAACTCGAGCCCTTCTCCCATGGGAACCACCAGAGTACCATCGACAGCATCGCGGATTTCAAGTGCCCCGAAGAGATATTGCACTTTTTCCGGGGTTGTGGAGTGACTATTGGCATCTCGATAAGAGCCCGCGAACCGTCCCGCCTGTTCTGCGAAGTCTGCCCGAGGTCGTAATGGCGTGACTCTAGGGGCAGGGTAATAATGGTCAAAAAACGCTCGCTGGAATCCAATATGCTGAGAAGTTAGCCCTCCATCCCTTGCTCCAAGGCTATTGTAGACCACAAAGACACCCAGATGTTGATCAGGCAGAAGCAGCAACTGACTCTCCATCACCGGCGCATACCCTTCATGACCAAGAACCCGCTGTCCGTTGTCGCTGAGATCGAAAAGGCCGTACGCGGTTCCCCGCAGGCGCGGGTCAGGAGTATACAGGGTGGTAAGCATTCGTTGCGCAGTGCTTTCTTCGAGGATGCGCACCCCGGTGGATGCGTCGCCGTAGGAACCACCCTCAAGGCGCGCGATCATGAAGCGCGCCATGTCTGTGACGCTTGCCTGATGCATGCCGGACGGCAATCCTGCCGGTTGCGCCAGATAATCGGGGAATGGCTGGAAATCGCCATCAACAAAGGTGTAACTCTTGGATGCAGATGGGCGTAGGCCCGCTGGCATTTGCGATTCGACAGTTGAGTGCTTCATGCCCAGTGGATCGAAGATATGGGTCTGGATGTACTGGTCATAGGGTTCGCCCGACACCCGCGCCACAATGTAACCCGCCAGCATGGCATTGTAGTTCGAGTAGCCCGCAGCTTCGCCGGGCGGACGCACACGCCCCGGGAAATTCGCAACCAGCCAATCCCGCGCCGGGACCAGCTCGCTGGCGTCCGCCGTCAAACTTCCGAACCATCGGTCTTCGATTCCCGACGTGTGGGTCATCAGTTGCTTCAGTGTGATTGGCTGTGGATACGTGTCCGGGATGCGGAAGTCGAGATACGTGTTGACATCCGCGTCCAGGTCTAGTTTTCCCTGCTCCACAAGTTGCATCACCGCTGTCCAGGTGAATACCTTGCCGACTGAGCCAATGCGAAAGATTGTCTGTTCAGGGTCAACAGGTACTTTGTTTTCGATATCAGCGTATCCATAACCCTTGGTAAAGAACAACTTTCCATCTTTGACGACTGCGATCGCCGCTCCGGCGATGTCATACTCTTCCATTTCCTGCGCGATCAGATCGTCCAGAAACGCTTCCACTTCCGCCGCGTCGGCCGGACCTTGCGCCTGCGCAGACATACCGAGCCGATTCGTCTCCATGGCGGCTGCGTTCTTCTGCGCCATGACAGGCACAACTACCGTCAGCAAGACCGCCAGGGTCATTATTGCTGCAACTATCAGCCGTGAGCGGTTGGCTGTGAGACACATATTTTTCGTAGACATTAAGTTTCTCCTTTTCTTTGGGAACGAGCTTCTTCCGACCGGCAAGACCCGTTCAACAGTTCGATGTTGCCATTGTCCGCCCTGTGCGCAGAAAGGAGAATTGATCTTCGGATGTAATTCGAAGATTTGAAGGTCGAACTCTGGGTGGATTTGTGGAAAAATTCCCTACAACTTTGGATGTAGAGCGTCGCTTCGCCCCCAAACTTTAGCCTGCCAGCCCGCTATTGGCCGGATCTTACCCTGGCAAGAAGATCGAACCGGCTGTCGATGCCGATCTTCTTGTAGATATTGTGAAGGTGGGTCTTGACCGTCGCCAGCGAGATGACCAGCTCTCGGGCGATATCGTCGTTACTTTTTCCCTGCATCACCTTGAGGATGATCTCCCGTTCCCGGTCCGTGATTCCGTATTTGGACAGGAATTCTTTGGATGGTTCGTCATTCACAACTGGTGTGGAAGCAGGATACCGCATGAAGTAACCGATCAAGAAAATACCATAGAGGGCATAGGGAATCGAACTGTACAGGAAACCGCTTTCGGGTCTGAGGACTCTAGCCATGGTGCCGAAATTGCGAAGGAAACTCAAGAGGGATTCCGCGTAGCCTACCGATGCGAAAATCAAAAAGCCGATGGTAAACGTTCTTTTTCCTGTATTCCAAACGCGGACCAACAGCCAATATCCCAGCACAATGGCGCAGGTAAACGAGACGATCCACCACGTGGCGGCGATCCAAAATCCCGTTCCAAAGCGGATGATACCCTCACCCTCATCGAGGGTCGCGCCAAACGGAGAAAAGATCAACCCATCACAAATGAGCATCGACAGTACGAAGCCCGCGGCCACTTTTCGTCCAAAGCGGAACTGGTGCTCGTCGAGAAAATAATACAGGGCTGCAATGACAACCGCAAAATCAAGGACCTCGTACACGCCCCAAATGTAATACCAGGTCCGGCCGGAATATGCGGCAACATTGACAAACAAATATTTTTCCAGGACCAGGATGACCACCATCAGCGTATATAAGGCGTACACAATGCTGAAATTGCCCAGGTTGTTTTGTCCAGTTCTTAAAGCCCAAACGACCGCGTTAGAAAGGGCGGCGAAACCGATGATGATGATCAAGATATCGTAAGCGATTAGAAGGTGTTGCACGATCGTTACCTGGCTGATCTGATTCTCGGAGAGCAAGAATCTATCGCATACTAACGTGCCGGTTTCAATTGTTTTCTTGCAATAGCTTGGGGAAACAATTGGGCAAAAGCCGATCTTCTCAAGTCTTTTGTGCCAAAACTAGTCGTGCTGTTAGCTCAATGGAGTATTGCCGTTGACTACATTGTGAACGCGATATTCGCGAAGGCTTGGGCGGTGGCGGTGGTCATAGGGCGATGATACCACCGCTATCAGCTCTATGCCCAGATATCAAAGGGATACAGGGCAGTCATATATAAGGTCGCTCAACCCCATTCCTTTTTGTGAACTCTCTTCATATTGACGAACACAGAGTAAGAATCTATTCAATTTGTTTGAGAAATATCTCAACCACCGACGGATCAAAATGCTTGCCGGATTGTTCTCGGATATAAGCCAATGCATCCTCTTTCGACCATGCCAGGCGATAGGAGCGATCTGAGCGAAGCGCATCCCAAACGTCCACGACCGCAAATATTCGTGCCGTGAGAGGAATTTCTTCGCCTTTTAAACCGCTTGGATAACCTGTCCCATCCCATTTCTCATGATGGCAATACGGTATTTCCAGAGCACGCGCCAGGAAGGTAATTGGCTTGAGCAAATCATAAGCGTACTGGGGGTGCTGACGCATAATTATCCATTCTTCTTCGGTAAGGGGTTCTAGTTTGAGCAATATATTGTCCGGCACACCCATTTTGCCAATATCATGCAGAAGTGCTCCACGCTGGATATGTAGTAATTCTTCTTCAGAAAAGGCAAAGTGACGTGCAAGGTGAATTGTCATTTCGGTCACGCGTTGGGTATGGCCCTCAGTTTCCTTATCGCGCAAATCGAGAGCGCGTGACCATCCCTCAATGGTTGTGTCATACGCCCTGATAAGTTTTTGATTCGAGGCTTGTAGATTTTCAAATAAGGTCGCGTTATCAACGGCAAGAGCAGCTTGTCCGGCAAGGATGTTCAGAAAATCAAGCCACTCTGGATAAGGATATAAGGGTGACCGATGGAACACTTCCAATACGCCCTCGACTCTACCCTTGGCAATCAATGGCAGACCATAATAAGAAACAAAATTTTCCTCAGCAAATAACGTGGCAAAAAATGGATCCTCAGGCGGAACTTTGAGCTGTTCAATCTTGATCAAGCGACGCTCGCGTATTGCTCGCCCAGCATACAGTTTATCAATAGGCACGCGCGCCGTATCAATAAGAAAGGTGCGGAAGCCTTGACCAGCCGCGTACTCTAGCACCTGTTCTTCAGTATTCAACAATAAGATATCAGCCGCATCGACTTGCAATTGTGTCCGGACTTCTGAGAGGAGCGTGTTTAGTATCAAGCGGAGATCGAAATTAGATGCAATCGCTTGGTCAATTTTCCTCAATGCAGACAAATGCTCGAGTTGGTGGCGGATCTGGATTTCTGCCAACCTGCGTTCAGTGATATCTTGTGCCATTCCGACGAAGCGTACTGGCTTACCAGAAGAATCAAAGGTGACAGCACCTCTACATTGGACGTAACGTAACTCACCATTCTTGCGAAAAATCCGAAACACCAGTTCACCTGGCTGTCGACCTCGCCTTATGGTCTCAATCCATTGGACGGCCGCAGCGTGATCCGGTTGATAGACCAGATTCAAGAATCCTTCGCTGGTGTGTGGGATTTCTTGCGGGGAGATATCGAACAGGCGATACATTTCATCTGAATATTGCAAGGAATTCGTGATTAGGTGGTAACTCCAACTGCCCACATGACCAACCCGCTGTGATTCGGAGAGTAGACGTTCGTTTTCTCTTAATGCCTCCTCCGCCTGCCTCCGCTCGGTAATATCACGATTTACCGTTACATAACCTGTGATCTTGCCATGCGAATCGGCGAGGGCGATTGTATTTACCTCCACATAAACTGGCTGTCCGTTCTTTCTAGCATGGATCCTTTCGCTCCGGAAAGAACTCTTTTCTGCAAGCAGCTCTTTCGCTTCCACTTGCTGTTCCTTGCTAAGTCCGGCTCTCAAAACTTCATCAGCGCTACGTCCCATGACTTCTGGCGCGGTCCAACCATAAATGTTCTCAGCAGCACGGTTCCAAGCCGTAATACGGAATTGGTCATCTGTGGCAATGACGGCATCGTTAATATGCCGTAGCAGGCGGGCATGATACTTAATTTGCTCCTCTGCCCGTTTGCGCTCGCGGCGTGATTCGGCCTCGCGTAGTTCGCGTTCAATAACTGGACCGAGTCTTGCGAATTTCCCTTTGACAATAAAGTCATTTGCTCCTGCCTTCAGAGCCGCGACTGCGGTTTCTTCCCCAATGGTTCCGGAGACTATGATGAAGGGTATATCTAGCCCACTGGTTTTTAGTGTTTCCAGTGCCTGCGGGGCACCAAATTTAGGCAGGGTGTAATCACTCAGAATCAAGTCCCAATTCTTTTCGGAGAGCATAGTTCGCATGGCGCGATCCGTTTCGACGCGTTCAAACTCTACTTGGTAGCCCAGGCGCCGGAGTTCACGTAATAGTAATTCAGTATCCTCCTCAGAATCTTCAATGATGAGGCTGCTTAAAAGTTTTCCCATTTTCCAATCTTCATTCTATGAATATCTTCCATAATGGAAGGAGTTTCTTGTGCAATTCATCTTTGTTGACAAAACCATCTGCTCCTGCCGACCTGGCTCCGTCAATCAACCAGCGGCCCTGAAACCAGCTGGTCGCAATGATACGAGAGGCTGGCAGAGCCCGTCGTAGTTGGACCAAAATCTCGATGCCTGCTTTGTCTGGAAGGCTTAGCTCAATTAAGACGTGGGAGGGGATGTTCTCAGTCGCTAACTGTATTGCCTCGGTTCCATTGGAGGCAAGGACGACTTGAGAGTCCGAGAATGCATTTTCCAGCCATCTGCCTAAGGCGGAGGCCACTATTGGAGACGGTTCGACAAGCAAAAATACTGGCGCTCTATTCATTACGTCAGTATTTTCATTTTCTGTTCTTTGATTGTCTGTAGGGAAATCTTAATTATTTCAGAATGATTTTAAGCGGATCGGCGATGCTATTCCAAAGATATCACTCCATGCTGAATAGCAAACTTGACCAAGCCAGCTACATCCTTCACGCCAATCTTGCGCATTAGACGACTGCGATAGGTATCAACGCTTTTGGAAGAAATAGCAAGTCTTTCGCCGATCTCCTGACTGGTCTTACCTTCCGCCACAAGTTGCAGGATCTCTCTTTCGCGCGGGCTAAGCTGTTCGAGCGGGCTGACTTCCTTTGACCCGTCCAGGCTACGGAATGAGATATCTGTAAGCAAATCGCTAATGCGTTGACTCAGATAACGCTCGCCACCATAAACAGCACGTACAGCATCCACCACTTCTAATCCTGCTGTTTCTTTGAGGAGGTAGCCTCTTGCCCCTGCCTTCAGTGCGCGATTCACATATGGTTTAGTCTCGTGAATGGAAAGCACTATAAACTTGATGCTTGGATGACGCGGTAATATTTGAGAGATGGCATCAATGCCGTTCAGCTCAGGCATAGATATATCCATGATGACAACGTCGGGCTGATATTCATCTACCATTCGAATCGCGTCACGACCATGAGTAGCTAGCCCCACCACCGTCATGTCCGGCTGATTGCTCAGCATGGTGCCCAAGCCCTCGCGAACAATGGCATGATCATCTGCTACGAGAACACGGATTTTCAGGAGAACCTCTCGATTTCAAATGTGACCCGCGTGCCTTTCCCTGGCTCAGATTCGATTTCGACTGTGCCGCCGATGGATTCAATACGCTCGTGCATGATCTTCAACCCCCAGGATAGCGTTTCTTTTTGAGATATCGCGCTTGGTTCGAATCCTTGTCCATTATCCTCAACGCTCAAGCGCACTCTGCCATTTTCTCGTTCCAGACTAATTTCTAATTGTGCAGCGTCTGCATGCTTCAACACATTGCTAATCGCTTCCTGGGCGGCGCGGAAGAGTGCGACACGGACATCCGATGACAGCAAGAGAGGGGTAGCGGGCAGATCCACAATCAGGTCGAGGTTCCCACGGGAGGCAGCACGCTCGGCGTATATCTCCAGGGCGGCCGCAAGTCCATGATCTTCTAATTCAGGCAGATAGAGTTCTGCCATGATATCTCGAATGTGACGTGTTGTATCTTGTACAAGGATCTGCGCATCATCGAATTCCGCTGCTAAGCTCTTCGCTGCTTCATCTGAGAGCAACGCTTTTATATTTTGAAGAAGAATGCTCAGACCCGTGAGATTTTGTCCTATACGGTCGTGCAGTTCCGTTGTGAGTGCCCGCCGCTCCATCTCTTGCACTTGCACCAGCCTGGTGCTCAATGCACGAAGCTGTTCGTGTTGTTCATTCGCCCTCTTCAGCAGTAGCGCGTTGGCGACCGCAATTGCGGCTTGGTCGCTAATGGCTTTTAGCAGGGTCAATTCGTCTGGATCGAATTCGCGTACCTGACCGTTAACGCCGAGGACGAGCACGCCAATGAGCTCCTGGTCACGCCGCATGTCCGCAGAAACGACCGTGCGAACGTTCAATTTAAGAGTGAACTCCGGGCTGGGCACATTCGGCCGTGTCTGAACGTCGGGGACAACCAAGATGGGTCCCATCGTTCGAACAGATTCCTCGAGTTCAGCGCGGCTGAAGGATTCGATTTTGGCTCCAGAGTGGGGCGGGATGTTGACGCCCCCAGCATAATCCAAGCGATCGCGTTTTTTGTCGTACAAGCTTATTACTGCCTGTGACACCTTGAAGGTATCAACAGCTTCTTGACAGACCGCGTGTATAACAGCCTCTAGATCGAGTTGCTTATTAAGGCGTGCCGCGATGCGAGCCAAGGTCTCTGCGCGCGCGGCTTGGTGTTTTGTTTCTTCTTCCGCACGCTTGCGCTCGGTGACATCTTCGTTCACGAAAACGGCGCCCACGATAATCCCTTCAGAGTTTCGGATAGGTGCGGACGAATTTCGAATTATTTTGTGCACGCCGTCGAAGGTCTCGATATCAATTAACTCGTTCAAACTGGTCTCCCCCCTTGACAACGCTCGCAGTGAGGCCCATTCCTCTGGGGCAATCCTCTTGCCCGAGTCGTGCCAAAAGCCGATGCTTCTTTCCCGTCTTTCACTGCCGGAGATGATCACGTCGCCCCAAATACGCTTTGACGCGGGATTAGCGACAATTATGTTGTCCGCTGGATCCGTTACGGCGACACCGACAGGTAGTGTATAAAGGACCAGCTGCAGAAGTTTTTCACTTTCGCGAGCAGCATCCTCTGCGCGCTTGCGCTCGGTGATATCCACGTTCGTTCCGTATACGCGGATCGCTTTACCCGATTCGTCACGGACGACAGTAGCGCGTCCGAAGATCACGTGGACGCTTCCATCCGGCCACACAACGCGATATTCAATGTCGCTCGGACCATCTTCTAATAACTCCGTGCGTCGCCGCATCACATATTCGCGGTCGTCGGGATGAATGATGTCAGCGTAATCCTCAAAGTCCTTACCTTTACCGCGGTTGTCGCCGAAAAAGAGGCGCAGGTTCTCCTCCGTGTTGAAGATTTCACCCGTTATCAGATTCTGTTCCCAACTACCAGTGTGACCCAGTGCCTCCGCCTCTCGTAGAACTCGCTCGCTCTTTCGAAGCACCTCCTCCGCCTGTTTGCGCTCGGTGACATCGAGCAATGCACCATACAACCTTACGGGCTGACCAGCCTCATTGTAAATAAACCTACCTTGCGCCCTGATCCAATGAATACTGCTGTCCCGCCAAACGACCCGATATTCATGACTATATTCAGATCGCTGCTCAAGAGCCTGCTGGCGTATCTTCCTCAATTCTTCTACATCGTCAGGATGAATACGTTTCTCGAAGCTGGCCAATGTGTTGTCATCGAGTTCGCCTCGGGCAAACCCTAACAGCTTCTCGTGATGTCCCAGCCAGGTTATTTGTCCGGATGGTAAATCGCGTTCCCATAAAACAATGTCCGCTGCGTCAATCGCGGCTTGCAAACGGGTTTCGGTCTGCTTACGCTCAGCGATTTCTCTTCTAAGTTGTTCATTAGCGGTTGCCAGCTCTTCTGTCCGTTCTGCCACGCGCTGCTCCAATTCGGCGTTCAATTTCAGGACTTCTTCGTGTGCACGCTTCAGCTGGGCTCCTTCAAGTGGTTCCCAGGTTCCATCTTGTCTGGCGAGTGTCAATTGATGATGGCGGATAACATCAAGCATGTTCGCCGCAGAGTAGCGGTTCAGATTATAAGCACACAGGACTTCTATTTGTAAGCCATGCAGGCTCTCCTCCAACTTTCCTTCATACTGAGCAAAATTCTCCCAATCACGTTTTTCAAGCAAAACATTGGCCGCAAAGCGTAGCCCTAAAAATCCTTTTGCGAGGGCTTGGTCCAGCTTATCGATCCAACCTTGAAGCATGCGCTGCTCTTCAAAATATCCGTCTCTGAGATACCAATCTGTATTGGGAGTAATTTCGAGTTGCCCCTCTGCTACATAACGTTCGAAATCGGGAATAGTCTGTCGCATGACCCGTTCCACTTGTTCTGCGATCAGCGGCTCCGAGGCTACACACAGACAAAATTCATGATGTTCCAACCCGGCCTTGAAAAAAGGGATGAAAAAATCCAGCAAATCCTCCTTGGTTTCATAAAATAAGCAGAAGTGTGTTCCCCAAGACATGTCCCCCAACCCCTCAATTCCTGAAGGTCTAAGATTGGCATCCATATCCGAAGTCTCCTGCACACCATTAACAACTTGATGGCTGCCATATGAAAGATGCTGGTGCACAGCGCATCTTCTTCAATTCGGTAAAGTCTCGGTAACTTAGAATCTGGTGTTGGAACTATACGTCTAATTGGCTTGAAAATCAAGAGTAGGGATTTCACTCTGAGGCGGTCTGCCTTGCCTGGGCCCCCCTGAGAGAAAACATGTCAACTAAGGAGAATTTGCAGGCAAAATCACCCTTGCCGTTAGTTCACAGTAGTATTGCGGTTGTATATTTGATGAAGGAAATATTCGCGAAGGCTTGGGCGGTAGCTGTAGTCATGAGGTGATGATACCACCACTATACAACCAAAGTGTGTTCGCAACGGATGGGGACAAGGCACTGAGACAGGGAACCCCAGTGTCGTTACGATTGTGGAAATGTATACCATCACAGGCTGCCGTGCCAGTCTGAAGCTGCGAGCGTGTGCTTCCATCAGGCAAAACTTTTGAAAGGATGCCGGCGATTGGGTATTGATGCCGATCTGAAAAAAGTGGAGCAACTTGCTGGTTCCGTGGTCACTCGGAAAACGGAAATTCAAGGCACCGGCTGGTATGGCATCTTCAAAGACCCAACCGGGAACGCACTTGCGCTGTATACAAGTATGAATCCTCCATTCAATCAATAGCTTATCTCCCGTGAATTTATAGACCCCAAAGGCATTCCGTTTGGGGTCTTGAATTTAATGCTTCAAATGCTATACTATTCAAGGTCCGAGGCTAGGAATGCTGGAAGTATGGCTTATTGGTAAATTTGAGATACAGTTTAGCGGTGAGCCCGTTCTCATTGCTTCGCGCATCGGGCAATCGCTTTTTGCTTATTTAATTCTGACGGCAGGCACATCCCACCGTAGGGAAAAACTGGCGGGCATGTTCTGGGCGGATTCTCCGGAGAAAAAAGCACGCGCTTACCTTCGTCATGAACTGTGGCGAATCCGCAAGGCGCTCGCCGCAAAATCAAACGTTCAATATCTGATCGCCGATGATATGAATATTCTTTTTGATGCGTCGAGAGACTATTGGCTGGATGCGGCGACATTAAGCGCTTTAAGTAACCATCCCTCGGTGGAAGAACTCATGAGTGCACTTTCCAATTATCGGGG
This sequence comes from Anaerolineales bacterium, assembly GCA_035462205.1. GTDB lineage: Bacteria > Chloroflexota > Anaerolineae > Anaerolineales > Villigracilaceae > Defluviilinea. Next base: position 4,167 of record DATHUN010000392.1, on the reverse strand, counting down.
AGAGTTGCTACCAGGTTCCTATGAAGACTGGATCATGCGAGAGCGTGAACATCTGCATACGCTTTATAGCCAGAAAATGTCGCAGCTGTTGGCGTTACTTGAAACGGAAAAGCGCTGGCATGAAATGCTCGAGTGGGCAGAACGCTGGATTTCATTGGAATACGAATCTGAATCCGCGTACCAAGCACTGATGATTGCGTACGAGGCGCTGGGGGATCGTGCGAAAGTTTCTGCAACCTATACACGATGTCTGCAAGCCTTGCATGAATTAGACCTTGAACCATCTGAGACAACACGTGCACTGGCGTTCAAGCGAACCTCCAGGTTGAATATTCCCATTCCCTTGACGAGTTTTATTGGACGCGAAAAAGAATTGAAAGAAGTAGCAAGCCTACTGTCTGAATCACGCCTGGTGACTTTGACAGGTTCTGGCGGGGTGGGAAAGACACGTTTAGCCATTCAAGTGGTTGCAGATGTAATGGATCGCTTTCCAGACGGGATTTGGTTCCTCGATCTTGCACTGCTGAACGATCCATCCCTCGTACCCAGTGTACTCACAAATTTGCTCAAACTACATGAATCAGGAGAATTGCCCATCCTGGACGTGCTGTCCAACTACTTACGTTTTCGCACAGCTTTAATTATCTTTGACAACTGCGAGCACTTGATCGAGTCATGTGCTCAGCTTATCAATTCACTTCTCACCTCTTGCGCAAATTTATCTGTTCTTGCCACTAGCCGTGAAGCTTTGCGTCTGTCCGGAGAAACTTTTTACCGCGTGCCATCCCTGGAGCTTGCGAAACCTGGAATTGAGCCTGCCATCGAGAATCTTCTAAACATAGAATCAATGCGGTTATTCATAGAGCGAGCAACTACGGTTTCACGGGACTTTTCGATCGGTTCGCAGGATGCAAACATCCTTGCCGAGATCTGTCGACGCTTGGATGGCATCCCACTGGCCATTGAACTAGCTGCTGCACGGGTGAATGTGCTTTCTGTTCCGGAAATATTGAAACGCTTAGATGATCGTTTCAATATGTTAACCAACGGTTTGCGCTCCTCTTTGCCACGCCAACAAACGCTGCGCGCGATGATCGAATGGAGTTATGAATTGCTCTCCGAAAAGGAGCAATTACTGTTTAGGAGATTGGCAGTTTTTTCGGGTGGCTGGACACTGGAAGCTGCAGAAGAGATTTGCGGTATCGAGGAGATTGAACGAAGTGAAATCTTAGCTTTGCTCGGGCAACTAGTGAATAAATCTTTGATAGTCGGTGAAACTTCGTCAGATGAACCTCGCTACAGACGGTTGGAAACTATCCGCCAGTTCGCACGCGAGCAGTTTGTTGAAAGCCGCGAATCGGGCTTACTACGCGATCGGCATTTGATTTATTTCCTTAAGAAGGCTGAAAAAATCGAACCCTATTTAATGGGAACCGAGCAGTCAGTATGGTTAGATTACCTGGAATTGGAATTAGAGAACTGTCGCCTTGCGCTCGATCGCTCAATACAAAGCGGCAAGGATGAGGAGTCTTTCCGATTGTTCAATGCGCTGGGGTGGTTTTGGTTTATTCATTGTCACTTTACTGAAGGTGAAGAGTGGTTCAGGAAGATCATGGATCTAAGAACCTCTGTTTCAAAAAACATACAAGCGAAGGCCTTAAGATCGGTGGCTTGGCTCTACATGGCGAAAGGTGATGATCGTGCATGTGTTTCCTTCCACCAGGAAAGTCTGACTCTTTATCGAGAACTTGGCGATATGAAGGAGGTTTCAACCACTCTGCAATTAATAGGTGTTACTGAATATAAACGAGGATTTTTGGCGAAGGCGCGCTCATATCTTGAAGAGAGCTTCGATATCAGCCGTCAAGTAGACAACAAAGCAGCTATGCCACGTGTTCTAATCCATTTAGCTGGTTTTTCGGAAATAGAACACGATTTTGTTACTGCCCGGCGGTATTATGAAGAAGCCTTGGCTCTATGCCGCGAAATAGGTGAGGGCTATTTGACCCACATTGTTTTGTCCTCCATGGGCGATTTTGAGTTTTCGCAAAAGGATAATCTAAAAGCGCGCCAATATCATGAGGAAGCCCTTAGGATTTGCATCAAGTTAAAACACAAACGGACGATCGGAGACTCACTTATAAGCTTTGCAAACATATTAAGCGCTGAGAATCGGTATTTAGAAAGTGCGCGGTTACAAGGGGTGGCAACAAGATTGTTCGATGAAACTGAGTCTCTAATAGCATCGCGTGTGGCGCAAATCAAGAAAAGTGCAGATCTTCCGAAAAAGCATTTGGGTGAGGCTACTTATTGGAAAGAATTCGATTTTGGAAAGACCCTCAAGCTGGAACAAGCAGTTGAAATTGCACTTAAACAGTGAACGCTTACAAAGATGGATCGCGCTTTCGATTCAACACGATGGCAATTCAGCTAGGATGCTTACGCTATAACTGACAGCTAACTTCGTGGTCGCGATACTTGACGAAACCTCAGCGCTTACCTGCACCTGACAAGACTTCTCATCAAAATCAGCATATATCAGAACGAGATTGACTCCAAGATCTCTATTAGCATTTCCCACAATAGTGTTGTTTTGTTCATCAGCCTGAAATGTCGCAAGTCCAGCACAGGCAATGACCCCGACAAATTGTCGGCGAGAAAGTTGGGGCCCTACTAAGACAGAGTCTAAGTTTGCAACACCTGTACAGAGGATAAGATGAGTAGCGCCATCTGGTCCATTGACCGCAACTTCCATTTGCTGCGTATTGATCAAGTCCTTTTTCTCAAGTTCAATGGACATGATAAACTCCTTCCCCGACGAGCGGACGCATCGATTCTTACTATGCGTCCGCTCATTGTTAATGCTGGCGTCTGAAATTTATACGATTAATTTGTCGGCTGGAAGTACTGCTTGAGTGTCCAATGAGCCACTTTGCGTCCTAAATTGACACCGGCGATCATCGATCCGCGGTAGTGAAGCCCGCCCCAGACACGGGCGTTGATGATCTGCTTCGTGAGATCATTGGCATTCTTAAAATGTTGGGGCGAGATACCGGCGACACTGCTTGGGATATCCACATTGATATGTTGCGTACCAAGAAATTGTGTGAACATTTCTGCTTCAGCGGAGGTCACGCAGCCATGTGCGGACGGATATTCCGGATGTGGTGGCGTCGGCAGCAGAGGAACGAAGGTTGGATCAGCCAAAGTATTCGGATTGCCGTCTGTATCACCAAGCGGAATTGCAAATGCCGGCCTCCAGAACAAGTAGTGATATTTGGCATCGAAACATCCAATCAATGCATCGGCAGTGACCATATTTCCCATTGCCATTAATCGAGCTGTTTGGACGGCACTTAATCCTCTCGAGTTTGCTAATTGCTGGAAGACAGAGTTGAATTGGGACATCGGTGGACCTGACCAAAAACGGACAATAGTTGTCTGTTCGGGGGTTCGAACCGTGCTATCGCGCCTTCCATAGTGCAGACTCTCGTTATATTCGCTGGCCCACTCGTCGCTGCCTAAGTCGGGAGGTGGACCGGGCCGAAATTGATCGGGGCTTTCAAGCATGAACGGCTTCAGCTTGGACATCCAGGGAACTTGCGGGCTTACACCAGCGGGCAGCTGCCATACTCCAGGTGCAGGTGTCGGCATGCTAAAACCAATATCAGCATTCAACCCGTCGCCGGTTCGCAGAGTAATCAGCTCCTCGGCAGCAGCGTTGCCGACATCAATTCCCTTTATTCTTGCCGCGTCATCAGGGATGGTTGCCATGAATGTGGAGTAATCCGTGTCGAGCGCCATTTGCTGGAGTGGGAAGTAATGCACCAGAACATTGTGAGCGGCTGTAGCAACCGCAGCAGCTACGGATGCATCAGGGTGCCGGTCAAGATTTGATTTGTAAGACTGGTAGCCTCCTTCGATCGCGACGACCGCGTTGTAAACGGCAGTCTGTGCATAGGTGGCATATACAAACGACGGTGGCGGAGGTTGTTGTCCCACAGTGATCACAGTTCGAATCATGATTGTATTCCAAGCAATCACAGATTCGGAGCCAGTAGGTGCTGCGCGTGCCGTCTCCCATGGATTGGCAATAGTGGTCGCCAGGACCACGATCAACAACAATGCGATGATATATTTTGGGGAAATGAACATCCATTTCATTTT
>DATHUN010000391.1:0-2156 GCA_035462205.1 Anaerolineales bacterium | reverse complement strand
TTATGCACATGAGCAGGGAGTCATCCACCGCGATATAAAACCAGGGAATATTCTGCTGCTGGCACGCGCGGGGGTGTCCCGTGCGATGTTCACGGACAAGATCGAACCGATCATTACCGATTTCGGTTTGGTTCGTATCATGCATGCCACCACACAGACGGCTTCAGGGTTAGTCAGCGGCACGCCTGCTTATATTTCCCCCGAACAGGCGCAAGGCAACCGTGTCGATCACCGGACGGATATTTACTCTCTTGGCGTGGTCTTGTATGAGATCCTTGCCGGTCGCGTTCCATTCGATGCCGATTCGACCTGGAGCGTCATGTATAAACATATCAACGAGGCACCCCCTCCGATCATGGATGTGCCGCCCGCCGTGCAAGCGGTGGTGGATCGCGCCATGGCGAAAAATCCGGATGACCGCTATCAGAGCTGCCGCGAGATGGCTTTGGAGTATCTGCACGCAATCGGATTCCTCTCTGAAGCGGCAACAATGCAGTTCGTGCCGGCTCCGACTCGTACAAGTTCCGCGCCGACTCCGCCGCCACCTGCTCCCGTTCCGGAGGCGCCCGCCCCCACTCCAGTGCCTGCTCTCGCGCCACGCCGGACGAGCAGACTGCCTATCTTTGCCGCGGGAATTTTAGTGCTTCTGCTCTCTATCCTTGGGTTCTCGCGACTCTTCTCCGCCCGCTACGGCAGCGAGATTCCAACACCAACAAATCAGATTCCCACGGCAACAGATGAATACGCCAGTGGCATGGAAACGCCTGTCCAAGGCAGCGACCCGAATGCGGTCCCCATCATTGAAGCAGATACAAACGTTGGTTTGCTACGCTTCCAAGATGGGACGGCGCCGGCCGACCAGGTCACCCTGACTACTTCAAGCGTGCCTGTGCCTCCTTCTGGAAGTCAATACGAAGCCTGGCTGATTTCGGACGATGGCGAGCAGCGCGTTTCCATCGGGTTTCTCCAGATCGACAACGAGGGACACGGTTCGCTCTCGTACGTGGATTCGCAGGGTCGGAATCTGATCGGCATGTATCATGGACTTGAGATCACCGTCGAACCCAAGCCGGATGGAAATCCCATCCCTTCCAATACTGTCGCCTATGCCGTCACGATGCCTAGCGCCGGGTTCACACACGTCCGGCATCTGCTTTACCAATTCGCCGACACACCTAATCAAACCGGCTTCATCCGTGGGCTGAGGACCGACACCACGTTGGTCAATACACTTTCCCAGGATTTGCTGGCTGCCTACCAAGCAAATGATGAAGCCAAAGTTCGCTCGCTTTCGGAAGGCATGTTGAACGTCATCGTCGGCAAACAAAGCGAGAACCACAAGGACTGGGATAATGATGGAAAAGTCAACGATCCCGGCGATGGATTTGGGCTGTTATTGAACGGCGATAGTGAAGGTTATATCCAGGGCGCTTACTCGCATGCCGATCTAGCCACCACAGCTGCCGATGCTACGCAAAACATGAAGGTCCACGGGGAACACGTCAAAATCGCCGCGACCAATATCGGCGGCTGGACCACGACCTTACGCGATCAATTGATTTTGATTCTCCAGACTCCCTTCGCCCCTGCAATGGAGGGCCTGATCCGCAATGCCGTCGCTCTCTCCAACCAGATCGAAAACGGATTTGACGTCAACGGCAACGAAAACATTGAGCCCATCCCTGGAGAAGGTGGCGCCAAGACAGCCTATGACCATGCCTATTACATGGCCGATATGCTGATTCCCGGAACATCCCACCAGGCGCCCTAGATCAGGTCCCTTCAAGTGGAACGGGGGACATGCACTATAATTTCCGCATGACCGATACTCGCAAGCAACCCAACTCACGCATGTGTTTCATCTGCGGACTCGAAAACCCTGTGGGCTTACATTTGCACATTTACGAAACCGAACCGGGCGTGGTCTTGTCGACCTACATTGCGCCGGATCATTTTCAGGGCTATCCCGGTGTATTGCACGGAGGCATTGTCGGCGCGCTCATCGATGAGATTTGCGGCCGCGCCTTGATGGGCGGCGATCCGATGAGTCCACGCTTTATGTTCACCGCCAAGCTCGAAGTGAAATACCGCAAGAACGTGCCCATTGGAAAACAGTTAAGGATTGTGGGTAAGGCTATCAAGACGAAATCGCGTTC
>DATHUN010000390.1:0-4393 GCA_035462205.1 Anaerolineales bacterium | reverse complement strand
TGCACAGGTGGTGGCTGGTGGACTCGTGCGGTGATCGTCTCAAAGTCTTCGATATTGAAGATCCAGGGATAGAGATATCCATCCCAGCCGACCACATCGAAGGGATGGTAGTCGAGAACGTGCTTACTTAATCGATCCCGCACTTTAATATGCACCTCAAATTCGCCGCGCTCGGTGTGTGTTTCCAATTCTTCCGGTAGACGGATATCACGCTCCGAATAGGGCGCATGTTCGAGCAATTGGCCGAACTGGTTGCGATAGCGCTTGGGCGGCTCAATCTGGGACGGATTTTCGATCACGAAGAAGCGCGCTTCACTGCCATCAATGTGCATTTGCCACGTGGTAGCAAATGGGATGACAATGTAATCTCCCGTGCGAAATTTGAGATTGCCGAATTGGGTCTTCAGCACACCGCTGCCCTCATGGACCCACCAGGTCTCGTAGGCTTGGGCGTTACGGTAGAAATAGTCCATGCTTTTGGTGGGGCGTGCCACACCGAGAATGACATCGCGGTTGGCGAGTAGAGGAATGCGCGAGGAAACGGGATCCGTTCCGAGCGGTGCGTCGGAGGTGCGAAAGGCGCGGTGACGTATGGGACCAAAGTCCACGGTTTCGGCTGCGCGTGACCCCAGATCTTCCATGTGCTTGACGCGCGGCGGCAGGAAGTTGTGATAGAGGATCGATTGTAGCGAGGAGAATCCTTCCAATCCCATCAGTTCTTCACGATATAACTCTCCGTTCGGCTTGCGGAACTGGGTGTGACGTTTGTGGGGGATCTGTCCGAGTTTATGATAGAAAGGCATTCGAAACTCCTTCTTATTCCTTTATCTCAGAGAATGAAATCACTCGTGCGAGTCGATTCGTTCGAGCGTGCTGAAGTGCCTTGGATGTATTCTCGATCAGTCCGTTGCTGGACACAGACCGGTCAATGGGCAAGGTGGCCATACCGATGAACACCAATATTTTGAAGAATACATTGTCAACGGTTTGCTGTTCGGTCGTCATTAACCTTCGCAGGCGCTCGCAGGCCGTACGTGCGCCTTGTGCACTTGTGGCTGGCATCAGGACAAGGAATTCATTGCCTTTTTGGCATGCAATATCTATTTGGCGCAAGTGCAGGTTAAGCACGTTAATCGCAAACAGCTCTGCAGTATGCTGAGCTTTCTCGTTGGCAGGGTCTGTTTCCACAACAAGGTTTGCTAGAGTTAACGAATCACCATAGCGGTGTGATCGGTTGACCTCATGATCCACTATGGTTTTGAATATTTCGGGTGGATACAACTCGATTTCATGTACGCGGGTGTTTTGCATCGTGCTTTATCCTCTGTCTGCGCCTGCACGCCTAAGGTCAACGGATCAGGGTGTTACAGCAATGGATTGTATCAGCGCGTCGAGCTGAAAGAGCGAAGGGTTAAATGAATCTTCATACATGGCATCCAGCGCTTTGGTGACGGCCTCATAATAGGCGTCATTCGGAATTCCCTGAGCCGGCACGCCTCCCGCAGGGACTGGTGACTCTGGCTTTTCATCCTCAGGGAGGATGGACGAAGTCACAGGCAACGTTGCCACGATGTAATACTTGCCATCATTTGTCAGCCCGTGGAAGAGATAAAACAATTCGCGGTTGTTGATAATCGCGGGGTACTGAGCGTACTCGGTCAGGAAGCGTACCCCGCGGCCGTTTTGAAAATTTATGACCTGCATCTTGGAAGCCATGAGTTGAGCGGCGTTCATCACCCAGTTGGGCATGGCGTCTTTCGTAAGAGGCGCGCCTGCAATAATGGCTTTCAACTTCTGGATCTGGTCGGCCGCATTTGAGTTGAGCTTGGCATATTCATCAGCGGGGTAGACAAAGATCTGTGGCTGGAGAAATTTATCTTGCAGCTGGTAATCCGTCAGGGTGAATTTCAAATGCTCAGGCGCAACTTCCCACCATGGTGAGTTCGTATCGGTGACGGCAGGAACCATTTCACCTTGCGCATTTTGAGCTACTCCCAACGGGACGGTGAAGCTGACATTGTTAAATGTGACCACACCACCCGAGCTGGCTGTATTCGTTGGGACGATAATGGGTGTTTCGATCTGGGGCGTTGAGGTAGCCGGTGCTGGAATATTGCATGCTGTAAGCACCAATGCCAGCATACAAAGCACAAAAAATATCTTTTTCATCATGATCCTTTCAAACATCAATTTCATTAGGTGTTGACGTTTGAAGAGGTAATCGTGTTCCGCAATACACCGATGCGTTCAATCTCCAATTCGACGACATCGCCAATGTTCAGCCAGGGACCTTGATTCTTGGTCAGCTCGTACAGGCAGCCTGTACCGACGGTCCCTGAACCGATCACATCCCCAGGATTTAGCATCACGGATTGGGAGGCGCGGGCGAGCATATCACCGAACGACCAGTATATATCGTTGAAATTGCCCCGGCTCTTTTCCAGGCCGTTGACTCTCGCCGTCATCTCGAGGTTGTACACGCCCGACCGGCCGGCCGCTTTGTCCGCAAGCTCCTCCTGTGTGACGATGACCGGTCCGAACGAACAGGCGAAGTCCTTGGATTTCACCGGACCGAAATTGACCTTCATCTCCTGCACCTGGAGATCCCGCGCCGACCAATCGTTGAAGATGGTAAAGCCGAAGATGTGATTCGGCGCATCTTCGGGTTGGATATTAATGCCGCGTTTTCCAATCACGACTGCGATCTCCAGCTCGTAATCCAGTGCCTGTGTATACGGCGGGCAGGGAATGGGGTCTTCGTGCCCATAGTTGTTATTCGGATTGGAGAAATAAAAAACAGGAAATTTATACCAGTTCTCCGGCACATCCTGTCCACGGTTGCGGTTGGCAGTTTTGACGTGCGTCTCGAACGCATAGAAGTCACGCAAGGTGGTCGGGTTGATGGGGGCGTGGAAGGTAACCTCGTCCAGTGAGAGCGCTTCCTTCGATGCGCGGCTGGCAGCCTTTTCTATACCCGCCGCGATCACCGCTTGCATATCGGGGTAGGGCAGGGTATGAACCTTATCGTCAATGATGATGGCAGGTTGAGAGGAGGAACGTAAAGTGGAAACGGTGGCAAATTTCATGTAGTAGTTTATGTCGTTGCAAGGGCGACAGCCCGAAGCAATCTCCGCTTAAACGGAGAAAACCAATCGATAGGATTGACCTGCCAAACCGGAGATTGCTTCGTCGCTCATTCTGTTCGCTTCTCGCAGCCCCGCCGCTGGCAGGCGGGGCAATGACATGATCCCTTTATAAATTCCCGCGCCGTTCTTGTTCCATCTCGATCGATTCGAATAAGGCTTTGAAGTTGCCTTTGCCGAATCCCTGCGCGCCGTGGCGTTGGATTACTTCGATGAACATAGTCGGGCGATCCTGAATCGGCTTGCTGAAGATCTGCAGTAAATATCCTTCGTCATCGCGGTCGACAAGGATGCCGAGATCGTGGACTGCTTGCATATCTTCCTTGATTGTGCCGACTCGGTCAGGGAGCGCTTCATAGTAAGTATCGGGCACGCGTAGGAATTCCACGCCGCGTGAGCGGAGCTTATCCACGGTCTCGAGGATATTGCCGGTGATGATCGCCACATGCTGTGCGCCGGGGGTCAGATAGTAATCGAGATATTCTTCGATCTGGCTTTTCTTGCGCCCTTCGGCCGGTTCGTTGATCGGGAACTTGACACGTCCATTGCCGTTCTGCATGACCTTGGACATGAGCGCCGAGTATTCCGTGGAGATGTCCTTGTCATCGAAGTGCATGAGCTGGCGGAAGCCCATCACCTGGTGATAGAAATTCACCCACTGATTCATCTTACCCAGCTGCACGTTGCCAACGATGTGATCGATGGCAGCCAGCCCCGTTGACTCCGCTTCATAGTTGATTGGTTTATAGGTCGGAGCGAAGACACCTTTGTAATCGCCGCGATCGACAAAGACGTGCAGTGTTTCGCCGTACGTATAAATCGCCGACGTGCGGAAAAAGCCATAGTCATCTTTTTCCTCGCGTGGACCCCAGGCGGATTTGCCGCCACGCGAGGTGGTCGCCTGCCATGCCTTTTCGACATCGTCCACTTCCATGGCGATCACTTTCACGCCGTCGCCGTGCACCATGTGATGCGCGGCGATCTCAGGGGTGGGGGAATAGGCTGCAGAAACAACAAACCGTGCCTGCCCCGATTCTAGAACATACGAAGCAAAAGCACGGTTGCCTGTTTCGAGCCCGGAATAGGCCACGGGTTTGAAGCCGTATGCCTTCCACCAGTAATACATGGCATGTTTGGCATTGCCCACGTAGAAATGGACGTGGTCAATGGATTTGATTTGGAGAAAATCCGCTTCCTCGGTCATGGGACGGGACGCGGTCTCGGGTTTGGATACAGTTGTAGCCATTCAG
>DATHUN010000389.1:0-3503 GCA_035462205.1 Anaerolineales bacterium | reverse complement strand
GGAGCTGGTGTCGATGTTGTTTCCCCATCAGCGTAGACGATGCTCGGACGAACTGCACTGAAAACTAAACCTAGGATGATTGCCAATGAAAGGAGAGATGCTCGTGGTTTAAAAGACATAGATCCTCCTGGTGAAAAACTGTAAACTAATAAAAGCCATTTATGGCTAAATTTCATTATACGGGCTAGCATTATGAAAGTCAACACAGAAAAGGTTACAGGTACGGGAGGGGAGGTACGACTGCGGGATCATATCAAAACCACGAGCCAAAAAGAAGCTGAGGACCTATGGTAGGGGTGGATTGGTACTTATCGTCCTGCTTTCATTGGCACAAAAAGAAAAGCCGGGCTTACTATGCCCGGCTTAGTCTTCTTATAATCCAATTTCCTATTTAGTAATTTGAAGCTGTGTTGGATCAATTTGCGTGAACTGGTCCTCAGGATCATAATCGATCACGATGTTTCCGTTGCCAGACAACGACACCGTATATCCTATGATTGCGGAACTAAGCGCAAAGGTGCCACTATTGCCATTGATATTGATGGGGGAGCCAACCGCAATGATGGAACCGGTCAGGCTTTGTTGAGAGTTACCGTTTATAGAAAGCGGTGAGTTATTTTGGTAAGGTAAATAAATCAACAGTCCTTTATAAGGTCCCCAGGTGGGAGCCGAGAAATTTATGATTGGATTACCATTCCAGCTCACGTCTCCGGTGGAGGCAAAGAACGTAACGCCCGTACAGTTATTTGTGCTATTCCCATTGACCCGGAATCCCGTGCCACCATTGATGTGGACAAGCAAATTATCACACGTAAACGTGCCGTTCGAATTTATCTGAAATTCGCCTGAGGCGACCAAGAAATTGGCATTCGTGGCGACGATGTTGGTATTTCCATTAATGGAAACACCTCCATAGAAACAATGGTTACCGGGCGCAAAGATGATGGTCCCGTTCGGAATGTTTAGGTTGTTATGAATCCCGGCAGAATAAGTATGATTTGTCGCATCGTACACACTGTTCCCACTGCAGGTGATGGATGGGGTGAGAACATCCATTTGCGGAGGATAGGGGAGTTGCGATGTGTCCTGGAAGGGTCCGCTCAGATTGGGAAACCCATTTTGACAGTGACCACCAACTACGCTGAATGAAGTATCAACAGAATAAGTACCGGCACTGCCCGATGTGGTGAATGCACATCCATGGTCTGAGTTGTCAAAAACACCGCTGTTTCTGATATCCAAATTAAAATTTCCGTGCCCGTAGACCGCATCTTCATCATGTGGGCTCATGGCAGAAAGAGCGAAACCTCCACCGATCGGTGACGGACCGCCTGGTTGAGCTCGAGCAATAGCGCTTACCACACTGGGTATCTCGGTCCGCCCGATGACTCGTGCAAACGTGGTATGGGTTGTCAGGCGGATCACAACTTGAATATACTGTGTTGGGTCTGCTCCTGCAGGAAGCCCTTCACACGGAGGATTAAGATTCGGTTCGGCACAATTATTCACTTCGACAATGCTGTTGGTGTTGTCAAAGCCATTACTGGCTGCTCGCGCCAGGCCGGCTGTTTCGGCAACAGTATCCCCGGTCTCAGGAGGGTCAGCCCGGATTTTGCTAAGGGCAGCAGCCAGGGCAGCCGTATCAGCAGCGTTCTGGGCATGACGCCGGTCAGAAAATACTCTGCTTCCATCGATTGCCAGCCCCGTAAAGCCAAATAAGACTACCGCACCAAGCGCAATCATTATTAAAGCCTGGCCCTTTTCCTGCAATTTTGGTTTCATATCTGCAACTCCTTCTGACTAAGACGCTCAGAAAATCTAAACGAATCCTAACTATATTTTATGCTTTTTTTACATTAGAAAATGTTACAGTTTTGTCATCCAGTAGTACTAAGAGTAAATAGGACGGCATTGGTTGTATTTGCATCTTTGTAAGGACGATCTGAAATTCATCATCTACAAATACAAAGCAAAGCACTACAAATCGATATCATTATTCAACGGTCACCGATTTCGCCAGATTCCGAGGCTGATCCACGTCTAATCCGCGAATGGCAGCGATGTGATATGCCAGCAATTGTAATGGCAAAACCGTGATCACCGGGGAAAGCATCCACGGTGCCTCCGGCACCCACAATACATGATCTGCCATACCTTCGACAAGCTCGTCCCCGTCTGTTGCGACAGCGATGACAATGCCACCGCGCGCCTTTGCCTGCTGGATGTGTGAGATCATCTTCTCATGCCAGGGATCTTTCGGCGCAATGCATAACACCGGCATACGCTCATCGATCAGCGCGATCGGCCCGTGTTTCATTTCACCGGCGGGATAGCCCTCGGCGTGGATGTAAGAAATTTCCTTGAGTTTCAATGCACCTTCATAGGCGATCGGCATGTTAATGCCGCGCCCGAGGTAAAGACAATCACGTATGTCCTTCAACGAATACGCGACAGCCTCAACATCTACATCACGATCCAATGTGCGCCCGACCATGTCGGGTACCAGGCGTAAGTCGGAGACAAGCGCCTTGCGAGTCTTTGCATCGATTACGCCGCGCAGATCAGCAAGCAGGATCGCCAGCATGTACTGGTCAACCAGCGGGGCGGTGAATGCCTTCGTCGAAGCGACGCCGATCTCTGGTCCCGTTTGCATCGAGATGAATCCATCCGAGACGCGCATTGCCTGTGAGCCGATTGCATTGACGATACTCCAGATGACTGCGCCTTTGCGCCGTCCCTCTTCCATGGCTGCCAGTGTATCGGCCGTTTCTCCGGACTGCGAAATGGCAAGCACGATGGTCTTGTCATTCAGGATCGGGTCACTGTAGCGGAACTCCGAACCGATCACAACCTCCACGGGGATGCGAGCAATTTTTTCGATGAGATATTTCCCAACCATACCTGCATAGGCAGCGGTACCACAGGCAGTGATATAAATTTTTTCGATCTTCTGGGCGAGTTCCTCAGTCAGGTTCAATTCGGGGAATCGGATTTTTCCGCTCACGAAATCCACGCGACCGGCGAGCGTATCGGTGAGAGCGCGCACCTGTTCATGGATTTCCTTTTGCATGAAGTGCCGATGCTCGCCTTTTTCTGCCGCGATCGGGTCCCACGAAATTTTATGGATCTGCGGCTTGACCTTTGCACCGTCCAGCGTCTCCACCGTGACGGTGTCACAAGTCACTACTGCCATTTGCCGTGATTCCAAAAAGATCACTTCGCGCGAGTGCTCCATAATTGCCGGCGTATCACTGGCAATAAAATTCTCGCCCTGGCCCAATCCCAGTACAACGCCGCCAGCATTCCCGATGCGAGCCGTTACAATCTTATCAGGTTCATCGGCAGACATGACGACAACCACGTTGGCACCCTCGATCTGGTTGAAGGTTTTGCGCGCGGCTTCCACGAGACCGACACCGCTGGCCAAGTAATGTTCAACAAGATGGACAATCGTTTCTGTGTCGGTATCCGATTGGAATTCGACCCCCTCGGCGATCAATTCA
>DATHUN010000388.1:0-3480 GCA_035462205.1 Anaerolineales bacterium | reverse complement strand
TGGAAAGCCTGCTTCGAAAATTAGAATCAGCCAGCGGTTATGTGCGTATTGATAGTCATATCACATTCTTTGGCGTATGCCCGGACTGCGCCTCCCCGTCAAGAAAGGAAATTTAATAGATGCATTACGCGCCTCCTCAATTGCATATCCCCGATGGATTTTTAAACCTTGCCGTTTCCCTGATCTGCTGGGCAATGACAGCACTCATTCTTGCCATCGCCATTTCCCGCACGAATAAATCGCTCGGCGAAAAACAGGTCCCTTTGATGGGAGTCATGGCAGCCTTTATTTTTGCTGCACAGATGATCAACTTCCCGGTTGCGGGTGGGACCTCCGGTCACCTGTTGGGTGGCGCCCTGGCGGCGATCATCCTCGGACCGTGGGCTGCGATGCTGGTGATGACCGCGGTAATTGCTGTGCAAGGTTTGCTCTTTCAGGATGGAGGACTGCTCGTGATGGGCGCGAATATCCTTAACATGGGAATTCTCACCGCCGCGATTGGCTACGGGTTGTATCGCGGCACGCTGGGAAGTTCGCGTTCGGTCAAGCTTGCAGTGGCTGGGATCGCGGCATGGCTCTCCGTCATTGCCGGCGCATTGACCACCTCCCTGCAGCTGTGGTTGAGCGGCACGAGCAATCTGCAGACCGTTGTGTTGGCGATGCTCAGCGTCCATGCAGTGATCGGGTTAGGCGAAGCACTGATTACCATCGCGGCGCTCACGTTTATCTTCCAGACGCGACCGGATCTGCTGGACGAAAAATCGCTCGCCGCCAAAAGCGGACGAGGCTGGGTCTTCGCCGGTGTGGCAATTTCGTTGATTGTTATCCTTCTCTCGCCGCTCGCCTCTCTGAACCCAGACGGTTTGAATCGCGTCGCGATGGATCTGGGATTCATTCACTCTGCGCAGTTAGCAAAAGGTCCGCTCTCTGGCTATGTGATCCCATTCCTGGCAAACTCCTCCCTGGGAAAAATCCTGGCGGGCGTGATCGGTGTGGCTGTCGTCTTGACGCTGGCATTTGTGACCGGTCGATCTCTGCAAAAGAAATCGGAAACTCGAGAACGTCCATCGCCGATGGTCCATCGACAATCGTAAGTCACCATGCACTCCGACGCATTCGATCGTTACCACCACGGACAGAGTCCACTCCACAATCTTGATCCTCGCGTCAAGGTCATCCTGACGATTTTATTCATCCTCTCGAATGCATTGCTGCCGGATGGGGCCTGGATAGCATTTGCGCTGGCATGGGGAATTATTATCTTCGCCAATCTCCTTTCCAAGCTTGGTATCGGTTTTACATTTAAACGTTCCTTCATTGCCTTGCCATTTGCGCTTGCCGCGATCACCGTGTTGTTTTCAATACCGGGCAAGCCGGCCTCTTCCTTTCACTTTCTGATGTGGGATTTGACCATCACCGAGGCGGGCTTGCTGCGCTTTGTCAGCATTGTTGTCCGCTCGTGGCTGTCGGTGCAGATGGCGATCCTGCTGGTTGCCGTGACCCAGTTTCCCAAAATCATCCACGCCCTGACGCATTTACATGTCCCTGCGATTCTCACCGTCATCATCTCATTCCTCTATCGTTACCTTTTCGTGCTCACCGACGAAGTGCTGCGGATGATGCGGGCAAGGCAGGCTCGTTCGGCGGCCGCCGCCGGTATCCGGTCCGGGGGGAGCGTGGCGTGGCGGGCAAAAATCGCCGGGAATATGGCCGGTCAATTATTCCTGCGCAGCTACGAGCGCAGTGACCGCATCTACAATGCGATGCTTTCGCGCGGCTATAAAGGTGAGCTGATGACGATCCATCCGCATCATTATCACCGCAGCGATCTGATGATCGGCGCGGTTTCCATCCTGGCTTTATTCTTCATTCAAATTGTGGGACGGCTTTAATGACAGATACGAGCGTTGTAACAGTCAAGGACCTGCAGTTTTCGTATCCCGATGGGCATGTGGCGTTGCGCGGCGTCTCCCTGAAATTGTGCTCAGGCGATAAGGTCGCCCTGGTGGGACCGAACGGCGCCGGGAAGTCGACCCTGATGCTGCATCTCAATGGGATTCTGGATGGGCGCGGCGAGGTCGAAGTGGGTGGCATGCGGCTCACGCGGGACAGCTTGCCCGTCATCCGTGCGATGGTCGGACTCGTCTTCCAGAACCCGGACGATCAGCTCTTCTCCCCGACGGTGTTCGAAGATGTTGCCTTTGGTCCGCTCCACATGGGACTGCCGGAAGCAGAAGTGATCAGCCGCGTGGACTCGGCGCTCGAAGCGGTGCGGATGTCCTCGTACCGGGACCGCTTATCTCACCATCTCAGTGTGGGGGAGAAGAAACGCATTGCGATTGCCACGGTTCTTTCGATGGAACCGAAAATATTGATCCTCGACGAACCGTCGGCCGGGCTGGACCCGCGCGCCCGCCGGACATTGATCAATTTATTGCGTGAGCTTCCGATCACGATGCTGGTATCCACGCATGACATGAAGCTCGTCCAGGAGTTATTTCCGCGCACGATCGTCATGGACGATGGCCGCATCGTCGCCGATGGGAAGACCGGCGATATTCTTGAAAATGAAAAGCTCTTGTACGAGCATGGTTTGGAGAAACCGTAAATCAAAAGTCCGTCTCGAAGGAGACGGACTTTAGATTTAACAGGCAATATTAGCTTGTGAAAGCTGTAACTTTGCAGAAATGAAATGCGTCTTGTTCTACAGACGACTTTTATAGGTGGAAATCACATTCGGTCGTCAGCTAACTTTTTCAGAGGGAACTACGACGTTCCCGGGGAGTACCGATGTCTTTCAAAGTCTGGAATTCGAAATTGGCTCGCATCATCGTCATTCTAGCATTGTTATCCGCCATAGTTGGTCAGTGGGAAGTACAGCCCGTATATGCAGCATCTCTCCTCGTGACAAATACGAATGACAGCGGACCTGGCTCGCTGCGTCAAGCAATTCTGAGCGCGGCCTCGGGCGATATGATTACCTTTGATGCTGCGCTGGCAGGGAAGTTCATTATTCTTGCTTCACAACTTTACATTGACAAAAACCTGACGATTGATGGATCGGGATTGAATCCGCAGTTGAGACTCAGTGGCAACTTCTCCACGCGTATCTTACAAGTGGCTTCTCCGGCACAGGTATCCATTTCCAATCTCTGGTTTCAAGATGGCACTTCCGATAACGGAGGCGCCGTTTTGAACGTAGGTACCCTGACTATTGATAACAGCACGTTCTACAATAACTACAGTACGGGCAGTGGCGGTGCAATGTCCGGTACAAACATCACACTCACCAATAGCACAGTAAAGAATAATCACGCGGATGGCTATGGAGGTGCTATCTATAGTGGCGGCTTGACGATTCGAAATACAACCATTACCAGAAATCAAGGCGGGGTTGGTGGCGCCTTACACATTACAGGGAATGGTACGACCACGATCGTGAACAGCACAATTTATAGAAATTACGCCCAACTTGTAGGA
>DATHUN010000387.1:0-10243 GCA_035462205.1 Anaerolineales bacterium | reverse complement strand
GCCTTTTTCGTTCTGCGGATTATGCCACAAGATATGACCGTCGTCAACTTGCAGCGCCATAACTCTTACGGGATAATTACATTATGTCGACATCAACTATCGCAGTGGACGCTCTGCCGCCAATCGGGACATACGAGACATACAGAGGTTCCTCTCTACGCCTGCGCCTGCCACAGCCTCCGAAAAAGTTTTACCGCCACGGATGGCAATCATGGACACTGACTACATGGCTTGATCCAATCGATCCGCCGCTGCCTATTCGTGCCGCGGAATTTCGCACAAAGGATGAAGACCCTGGCTTCGCTTTTCACAAGAATCACATCAGCTGCTGGATTGGCGCGGTCGAATTGGGCGAGGATGATATTCTGCTGCTTGGCGCATTGGATCTAGGCGGACGCGCCGAACTGGATGGCATAACCCTGCAAGGTTTTTTCGAAGATGGGCATCCAGGGCAATGGCTCCTTGCTCGGGGCACGGAAGACGAAGTGTTTTACAGGTATGTTGATGCGCTCGGCCGAATATTTGGAACTGGCAGCTTCGCCAGTGCACCGCGCGTTTGGTGTTCCTGGTATAGCCTTTACGGTTGGGTTAATGAGCGCCTATTTTTGAGCGTGCTCCGCGATTTCGACGATATGCCATTCGATGTATACCAGATCGATGATGGCTGGCAGATCAGCCATGGAGACTGGGAAGCGAATACCAAATTTCGCTCCGGTATGAAATCGTTGGCAGAAAAAATCTCAGCAACGGGTCGGACGCCGGGAATATGGCTGGCGCCATTCATGGTCTCAGCAAGTTCGCAGCTGGCAAAAGTTCACCCGGATTGGTTGCTCCGTGATGAACAAGGAAATCTCGTCAAAGCAGGCATCACGTGGGGCGGAATCCCTCTAGCGTTGGATGTGAGTCATCCAGAAGTCTTGGAATGGCTAGCCCAACTTATCCGCAAGGTGCGTGGCTGGGGATACGGCTACCTGAAATTGGATTTTTTGTATCTTGGCGGAGCTGTAGGCAAACGCTTCAGCGATGTGCCTCGTGAGGCTGCATATCGCAATGCCATGCAAGTCATTCGAGCAGCAGCTGGTGATGCCTATATTCTGGCCTGCGGCGCGCCGATCATTCCCTCCCTTGGATTATGCGACGGACTGCGAGTTGGTCCGGATGTGGCTCCATTCTGGCTGAATAAGCCACTGACCGTCTGGTTGAATAACCCGAACGATACATGCACGCAGAATGCAGTGCGCACGAGCCTGCACCGCTTGTGGCTGAGTCCCTTAGTAAATGTTGATCCGGATGTGATGTTTTTCCGCTCGAAAAACAACGCGCTTCAAGCGCATGAAAATCAACTACTGAAAGCGTTGGGCATACTTACTGGATTTAAAGCGACCTCAGATCTGCCACAATGGATGACCACGTCCGACCGAGAAATGCTGCGCGCATTTCTGGAGTCTGCACCCACCGTCCAGAAAAAGAGCCGCTACGAATATCTGATCGATGGTCATGAGGTGGATTTTCGCTCTGCAATTCCGATTGTTGCATCAGATAAAAACATCCCTGTTTGGTTTGCGAAAAATCTTGGATTGCTCAAGATTATTGCGTACCAAGCGTTCCCCGCTATACTGAAAAGCTGGAATCTGTAGTCTTCGCCTAACGCCTTTTCATGATCAGCCAGGCGCTCGTGAAGAATGTATCGCCTAACTTCCAGAGTTTCGGAAAGAATTCTGCATGGCTTTCTTCGTGGACATGCGGATGTGCCAGTTCGTCTGGTCCCTTCAACTCTCGCCCGCGCGGTGCTCCTAAAAACTCGGCAAAGCCATTCGGACTCATGAATAGGCGCAACTTGGAACCGCGCATCACATCTCGAACCGCCGACCTGGGATGAATGACAGCACGTTTATGATAGCGAGCGATTTTTGCTCGCATCTCTTCCGGCAGGCAGACGGTCGCCAGGTCGCTGCAGATTTGGCGGGCCGGGTTATCGAGGATTCCGAGTGTGACGGCCTCCAGATTATCAAATTTTTCACCCACTTTGGCATGGACACATTCACAGAATTTCTGCACGTCCATGCCAGATTCCCGCAGTGGAATACGAACGAAGGGACGCTTGTCATATTCATCTTGAAATGCATAATGCACGCCCAAGCCCATGGTCACCTCGAGCATAACACGACGGCCGGATGGTACGTCGATTTCTCCGCAATCGACAGCGAGGTGAGAGTAACCATATCTTCCGGTGAGACTGTTGATTGTCCGGCTGATCTCATTACGGGGCACAAAAAGTAGCAAGTCTCCCTCGGACTCCTTGAATACGGTTCGGAAGGGCCCGCTCGGCTTGCTCGGTTCGACCGGTGGCTGCTCGTCAATATAAGATTTCTTCAGCCATCTGGCGTTGGTGGGCGAAGGATCCGTTAATTTATAGCTTTTCATATCGTCTGCTAGGCTCGTTCCTCTGATTGAGTGCAGGGATAATCTGTACCTGCTAAGCTCCATAGTTAAATACGACATCCCATGAAGTTTCATTACTCAAGAGAACCGTTTGCTTGCAACAAGTCTGATTTAGGTAATCTTGTGAAGGCAGCTGCTTTTATGAGACGAGTTCAAAAATAGTGATCTCGGGCCGGCAATTCCATCGGACAGGTAAACCTGCCATTCCCACTCCACGATTCGTGTATTGGTACATCTCCCCAATCTTATACAAGCCACTGGGATACTTGCGGCCGAGGTACGGTCGAATGGGCGGTCCCAGAAACGGAAGCACCACTTGCCCACCATGGGAGTGGCCGGAAACTTGCAAATCGAAGCTCCCGGTTCTTGCACTTTTATCCGCGAAATCCGGTTCGTGCGCGAGGAGAATGGAAACACTATTGTACGTTAGCTGTGAAGCAATCAACTCTAAGTTAGGAACACCCTCCCAAATATCATCCACACCGCATATATGTAAGTGTACATTCGCGCGGGTCAGTGTGAACACAGTGTTGGTTAAATCACGTATGCCACAGGTGGAAAACATATTACGGACCGCTTCAGCATTTGTCCAATAGTCATGATTACCCAGCACGGCAAATGTGGGAATCGCCTGCGAGAGCGGCGATAAAACTGTAATCAGATCTTGAAGAAGCTGTGGTGATGTCTCGTCAAATTGATGACCGATGAGGAAATCTCCGGTGATCAACAAGACATCGGGCTTTTCCTCGGTAATCAAATCCATCACTTCCTGCAGACGCTCCTGATTCATCCAACCACCCATGTGGATATCGCTGATCTGGGCAATACGAATGCCGGAGAATGATCTAGGGAGTCTCTTCAACTTGAGACGAACTCGCTCCACTTGGAACAGACCCGGCTCGATCAAAAAACCATAAGCTGCCGCACCCAGCGAAAGGAGAAAGAGATCTAGAAATCCAAGCCAAAAGAGCTTGAGGAATTCGCGACGTGTTACGTGGTGCCGCATAACAGCCGAGCATCGAATTTCATTGTGTGGTCTCTAAATATATTGTGATTGTTCAATATTGCATAACGCCAGCGGTGAGTTTTTCCACATTATGGATGCCTAGTGATACAGGGCGTCCGTCTTTGCAGCCATGATGAAATCGTTCCTGTGCAGACCGCCAATTTTATGAGACCACCAATTTATGGTTACCTTTCCCCACTCCGTGATGATCAGAGGATGGTGATCCTCCGCTTCGGCAATTGTAGCCACCTCGTTTGTAAATTCCATTGCCTCGGCAAAATTCTTGAATTTGAAAACGCGTTCCAGTCGCTTCATGCCATCTACTTCTCTGATTCCCCATTGCTGGATCTGGAGCAACAAATCCTGAATCTCGGCCTCTGAGAGCGTCGATCCGCCACCTCGAAGGGAGACGCACTTTTCAGTCGCAAGTTCCATGATACTCAATCCTCCGTGTTTATGAAGAAATAAACGCGAATTATTTCGGGTTCAAGTTTGTATCAGAAACAGAGTCTGGTTTTTCCTCGTCTGAGGAAAATGTATCGCGGAAGGAACGAATTCCCTTTCCCAATTCACTCATCGTCTTGGAAAGACGACCCGGCCCAAAGATTAGAACGACGAGCACGAGCACAATCAACAGTTCCGGCCAACCAATGTCAAACATATTTGCTTTCCTTTCGCAAAAGTGTAAGACGGTAAGGTGAGAAAGGCATTAGAGAGCCAGCCCGATGATGCATTCCGATGACATCACCGGGCCGATTCTAAGGATCCGTGTAAATGTTTAGCGGATTAATTCGGGGATTGTATCGAAATCCTGAACCGAATCCAGATGGATTCGTAAAACCCTTCGGCCCGCATCAATCAATGCCTGGTAGTCCCCCAAAGCCTGAGCACGGATCAAAGTGCCAAAGGTAAGTCCTTCGGTGGGGATTTCAAAATCGGCGGCCGGCTCGGCAGTGATGACAATAAACAGCCCATTCGCGGGCCCACCTTTGTGGAATTGTCCTGTCGAATGCTGAAAGCGTGGACCAAAACCGGCGGTCACCGCGTTATGTGTTTTGGCGCGGATCGCAACGCGCATGGCCTGGAGCGTTTTGATCATATCCTCGTTGCGCGGCAGGTAAGCATTGATGGCTACATATCCATTCGGCTGAGCAGTAGCCAGGAAGTTATTCAACACATCCACAAGCGAATTGCCACTTACCTCGGAAGACGCGAACACGCTGTACATCTCGCCGCGCCAGGCAGGTTTACCCTCCTGCAATCGGCCACTCTTCTGGTAGTCAGCGATCTTCGCCTTGGTAATTTTCTTGCTGCTCTCCACATTCGGTTGGTCAAACGCGTTGATACCCAGGATTGAGCAAGCGACGGCAACGGCAACTTCCCAGCGGTACATCTCTGCGGCGACTTCATAAAAATCAGGAATAGCAAACTCGATGACCGGATGCCCGGCCTCACGCAGCGATTTCATCGCCTGATCCAGTTCGCCGGACTGGCGCAGGTAAACAAAGGCGCGGTCGTTGCCGTACACACCCGGCTCGCCTATGGGCTCCAACGGCACAGGCAGGATACCCTTGCCGTTCTTGCCGCTCGACTCGGCGATAATCTGCTCAATCCAGCCTGCGAACGCAGCCAAGGGCTGGTCGCTCAGGATCGTGAGCTTGTCACGGCCGGCGAGAGCCGATTCTGCCAACACAGATCCCAATGCCAACCCGGGGTTGCGCGCCACCGGCGCAGATTCAGAACATTGAGCGCGCATCCATTCGGCGCGACCAATGAAACGATCCAGATCGATGTCGAGCAGTGCCGCTGGAACCATGCCGAAATCTGTCAGCGCCGAGAAACGACCGCCCACCGATTCGTCGGAGGAAAAGATCTTGCGGAAATTATTCTTGCGGGCAAGCGCTTCAAGAGAGGTTCCCGGATCGGTCGTAGCGACGAAGCGTGAGCCATCGCCATTGCTCATTTTCCAAAAGTAGTCAAATGCCGCCATCACTTCGGCGGTGCCGCCGGATTTGCTGGCAACAATATATACACTGTGGTTTGGCGGAAAGTTTCCACTCGTTAGCGATACTTGCTCCGGATCGGTTGAATCCAAGATCGCGAGAGAAAGAGGAGCCTTTAGATTCGCCGCGGTTTGCAGGGAACTGAGCACTTCTGCCGTAAGGGAGGAACCTCCCATTCCCAAAACCAGGACACGGTGAATCCCTTCTTTGTGAATTTCATCGGCAAACGATTTATAGGTTGAGAGCCGTTGACGCGCTTTTAGTGGCGAATCCAGCCAGCCCATGCGAATCTTTACTTCTGCTTGGCCTTCAGGATCCTCCGTCCACAGCGTGGGATCGTGTGCCCACAGTCGCGTATGGACTGAGTCCGCTTCGAGTTGGCTCAGTCGTTTGGAAACGGCCTCCGCGATCGGTCCAAGTGCTGAAGTGAAGTTTTTCCGCCGTTCTTCAATTGTGCCCAGGAGCTGTGTGAACGCCTCGGCAAACGCCTTGACACCTTCCTCTTCCAATTCCTTGGTCACCTGCTCCATGGAAATACCCGCAGCTTCGAGATGATTGATCGTCTCCTGTGCCTCTGCGAGACCGCGCGTGAGAGTCACTTCGGCGACGCCATGATCGGCGAATGCTTTCAGTGTCGCGGGCGGAACCGTGTTCACCGTTTCTGGACCGATCAGATTATCTACATAGATTGTGTCCGGATAGGCAGGATTCTTCGTACTGGTACTCGCCCACAACGGACGCTGAACGCGGGCGCCCTTCACCTTGAGGTTCTCCCAGCGGCGATCCGAAAATGTTTTTTGGAATGCATCATAGGCAAGCTTCGCGTTTGCAATGGCCGCCTTTCCCTTTAGTTCGGAACCATCCGGAAGTTTCGGATCGATTTTGGTATCGACGCGCGAAACGAAGAACGAGGCTACTGAGGCGATGTGATCAATTGGATGTCCTGCGCCAACGCGATCTTCCAGTCCGCTGAGGTAGGCATCCATGACCTCGGCATAGCGCACCAGCGAAAAGATCAATGTGATATTAATGTTGAGCCCCGCGGCAATTGCCTTGCGAATGGCAGGAATGCCCGCCTCTGTTGCAGGAATCTTGACCATCAGATTAGGGCGCGCCACGCGCAC
The DNA here is from genome assembly GCA_035462205.1 of Anaerolineales bacterium. Classification (GTDB taxonomy): domain Bacteria; phylum Chloroflexota; class Anaerolineae; order Anaerolineales; family Villigracilaceae; genus Defluviilinea. The sequence continues at coordinate 3,668 of DATHUN010000387.1, read as the reverse complement.
CCAGAGTTGCTCAGCCTGCGCCACCGTTTTTTCGGTGTCAGCGGCAACAAATGGGCTGACCTCGATGCTGACGTAGCCATCGCCGCCATTCGTCTCTTCATACAGCGGCGCGAACGCATCACATGCTTCACGAATATCCTCGATGGCAAGCTGCCAGAAGATTTTCTCGGCATCCCAACCAGCCCACGCCATCGATTTGAGCGCTGCGTCATAATCGGTGGATTTGGCAATCGCGTTATTGAAAATCGTCGGATTGGAGGTCACACCGCGGATCTCGCCGCGGTCGATCATGGCTTGAAATTCACCATTTTCCAGAATCTTTCGCTGGATGTTGTCATACCAAAGGGATTGTCCGAGCTGAGTTAATTTTGAAATTGGGTTCATATTTTGTCCGTTTCAAAGGTTGAAAGTTAGAACGCCGAAGGGTTGCATTCGACGTCTAGCCTTCTAATTTGCCAGTTGCTTCCAATCGATGTATTTTCCCTACACGCCGTGCTAATCGCTCTCCGCCCGCTTCCTTGCCGATATAATGGGCGTTCAAAAATGCTTTTATCAAGGCTGCCGCAAGTTCCGGCCCGATCACGCGACCGCCGAGGCAGAGAACATTCATGTCATCGTGCATCACACCTTGTGCGGCAGAATAGGTGTCATGGCAAATGGAGGCGTAAACACCTTTCATTTTGTTCGCAGCTAAACACGCGCCGACCCCGGAACCGCAGCAAAGAATTCCTCGTTCCGCCTCACCGGATTGAATGGCTAGTCCCACCTTTTCAGAATAATCCGGAAAATCGACCGGTTCGGCACTATCTGTACCGACATCGACCGGTTCGTGTCCTGCATCGCGAACTGCGTCGAGCACTGTTTTTTTTAGTGGAAACCCGGCGTGGTCAAATCCAACAACAACTTTCATCTTGCCTCACTCTCAAAACCAATTTGCGCCGATGCATTTGCCAATTCCGACAACAAAGAGCAATATTCCGGCAACAAAGTAAATTACCCGCGCAGCCGTATCACCGAATATCAGATTAAAAAGCTTTCCAGGGCGGCTCACAATTCTCCAATTCAAGGCGGATCCTAGCATCGTGAGCACACCCATCGCGATGAAGATCAAGCCTGTCACAGTCGTATTGACAATCATTTCAATAAAGCTTTCGCTCTCGCAAGCACATTCTCCACAGTAAACCCAAATTTTTCGAGGACGACTTTCCCTGGAGCGGAGGCACCGAAATGATCAATGCCAAGTGTGGAGGTAGCGTACCGGTCCCAGCCGAGAGTCGATCCTGCTTCGACGGCGAGTCGCAACGGGACGTTCTTTGGTAGCACGGATTCGCGATAGGACTCGTCTTGCCCCTCGAACAAGTCCCAACTGGGGAAGGAAACTACGCGGACGCCGCGCCCCTCTTCAGCGAGTTTTTGTGCGGCTCCGAGAATTAAGCTTACTTCCGAACCGGATGCCATCAGGATGATCTCCGGTGTGCCGAAATCTTTTAAGACATAAGCTCCTTTGGTCAATCCACCGCTGGCAGTCCCTTCGAGTGTGGGCACCGCTTGGCGGGTCAGTGCCAGGGCGGTCGGTCGATCGCGGCGCGTGATGGCAACTTTCCACGCTTGTGCGACCTCGTTCGCGTCCGCTGGGCGAATCACGGTCAGGTGAGGGATGGCTCGTAATCCCGCCAGTTGTCCGATAGGCTGGTGCGTGGGACCGTCTTCGCCAAGTCCAATACTGTCATGAGTGAACACAAAAATCGAGGGGGCCTCGGAAATTGCCGCAATGCGAATCGCAGGCTTCATATAATCGGAAAAGATCAGGAACGTGCCACCATAAGCAATGACGCCGCCGTACAGGTTCATACCATTGAGAGCTGCCCCCATGGCATGCTCGCGGACACCAAAGCGCAGATAACGACCGGCCCGGTTATCCTTTTGGAAATCCCCGGCCTTGTCAAATAGTGTGTTGTTGGACGGGGTCAAATCAGCTGAGCCCCCTACCAGTTCTGGAAGTTTCTCTGCCAGGGTGTTCAGGACTTTTCCGGATGAGGCGCGTGTTGCCATGCCCTTTGCGTCGGCGGGGAATGTGGGCAGATCCGTGTCCCAGCCATCAGGCAGCTGACCTTTTAAACGGCGCTCGAGTTCTGCACCGAGGGCAGGATGAATGCGCTTATAGGCATCGAAGCGCATGTTCCAGTCGGCCTCGCGCTCGCGTCCCGTATCGATCGCCTCGCGATAAAACTCCAGGACATCGCCAGGGATGAGGAAACGTGGCTCCACCGGCCAACCCAGGTTTTCCTTGGCCGCCTTCAATTCGTCATCACCGAGCGGCTCCCCATGCGCCTTGGATGTGCCCTGCTTGTGCGGCGCACCGAACCCGATCGTCGTGCGCACATCGATGAGCGAGGGACGCGGGTCTGCTTTCGCATTCCGAATCGCTCCATCGATGGCTTCGACATCATTGCCATCTGTCACTTTCTGAACGTGCCAGCCATAGGCTTCAAAACGCGCGGCCCGGTCTTCTGTGAAGGCCAGATCGGTCGAACCATCGATCGAGACATGATTGTCATCGTAAAGATAGATCAGACGTCCAAGCTGCAAATGCCCTGCCAGCGACGCAGCCTCAGAGGAGACTCCTTCCATCAAGTCGCCATCGGTCACAATGGCATAAATGAACGACTGTATGATCTCATGTCCGGGCTGGTTGAACATAGCCGCCAGGTGCGTTGCGGCGATTGCCATTCCGATACCGGTGCCAAATCCTTGCCCGAGTGGACCGGTGGTTGTTTCGACGCCGGGGGTAAGTCCATGTTCCGGATGACCCGGCGTCTTGCTGCCAAACTGACGGAAATTCTTGATGTCGTCGAGGGAAAGGTCGTAGCCTGTTAGATGGAGCAGAGAGTAAAGTAGCATTGAACCATGCCCACCCGAAAGGAGGAATCTATCGCGTCCTGGCCAGAGGGGATTACGCGGGTTGAAACGCAGGTGGCGTGTCCACAGGGTATACGCCATCGCCGCGGCACCCATCGGAAGTCCGGGATGACCGGAATCCGCTTTTTGAACGGCATCCGCAGAAAGAAAGCGGATCGTGTTGATCGCACGTGTTTGTAAATCGTCTGTCATCAAAACCTACCTAGAAGAGATACTTCATTTTACCATCGGGTTATCAGGGATATAATCGGCATACGCAATGGAGGCCTACGCAATGAGTTTTGTCCGGCGAGGATTGGACGACGATAGTTGTCAAATCCATACGTTGACGAAAACATACACCCAGCCAGTTGTTAAACTTACATCGTTTGATTTTCCATTTGATCAGTAGTTCAAATTGATCATGATTGAACCTGCGGGACTCCGACAACACATGAAAATTCGTAAGTTGCAAGATGGAGCAGGAAAATATGTCCAAAAAGGAAGTATCCATTAGGCGCCCAAGCCGTCTTGGAGAAGATTCAGACCAAAAGCCCCGGGAATTGCTCGAGGAGAATGGTCCCGCTGTCAAAACAGCCGCAATGAAAATCCCGTCAGGAGAAAACCTTTTGAATAACCTGGTCCATATCGCAGAGCAATTTGAGTCACAAGGCAGAGTCACAGAAATACGTGAGTTCGGCAACGGGAATATCAACGACACATATTTGATTACATCCGATTCAAACGACGAAAGACATTTTGTATTACAG
>DATHUN010000386.1:0-12220 GCA_035462205.1 Anaerolineales bacterium | reverse complement strand
CTCCAATGAAGATGATGATCAAGAACTTATATAAGTTAGAAGAAGGTTGGAACTTGTATCGCTTTCCCTATTAAAGTACCGCTTAATGGTGCCCTTAGCCGAATTTTCATGCCTTAGTGGCGTTATTGAAGCAACGGCTTAGCAAATTACCAATGTGAGAAAAAGATTTCGATAGAAGAATGGCTACAAAATAAAATAGGAGGTGACACAATAAGATAACTAGAGACACTAATCCAAGTGAGGGCTTCAATTGCTGGTTAGAGTTTTCCCTTAAGATGGCGTTACCTGCCAAATCTAAACCAATAAGGAGTAAAGATCATGGATACCAGAGCATTTGGAGAAGAAGTAGATAACTTGATGAGATCCTATCAGCCGACTGACAGGAGACTTGTCCTGCAAGATGGCACCAAGCTAAAGGTAACTGCATTAGGCTCTAGAACCATCCAACTCACTGATGCAGATAATCCCGATGGGAATACAGTTATTGTTACAGGTGGTCTGCCAGCTGCACTAAGCTGGGACGATGTAGGGGACGCACTTAAGAGTGCATGAACATTCTTAACGGAACAGTGAAAATCACTAGGACTTCTACTATGGATTGCAACCCCGGCCTTTGACGTCCGAAATTTTGAATACAGAGTGATTGATGGTTGTTTCCTGCAAAAGTCGGTGATCATTTTTACCTGTAACCATTTGTGACTGATTGAGACTACTTTTATGACCAGATTGCGACGCCCACTATGCTAAGATATAAATTGAGACAAAGAAGACTAGCATTCTCCAATTTGGTCACCAACCAGGTGACCCCTAACATGGGGTGTTCTTATCTCGAACATTGGAATACTGGATTTGCTGGCATGAGAAATCGAGGGGAGTTTGAAGAGATGAACACGAAATGAAACGAGCTTTCTTCAGAGCGTGAAACGCTATCCTACGGTAGTTCCATAATTGAAAAACCATAACGTTCCTATTGCCAATATTTTTATCTGGCGATGCCGGAGAGTAAGGAGGCGATCAAGATAAATCAACCGCTACATGATCATACCCTGTCCGTTTCGTCGCGAGCCGCGCCCGGCGCGGTTGACACATCTATTCACCATCGACAAAGGAGAAACCCATGTCCGTCTTTCGCAGGCTTATTGTTCGTATTCTGCCCGCCTTCGTGTTGTTTATTGGCGTTTCGCCAGTCGCAGCTGCCGCAGCCGACCATCAAGTGATCTCTGAAGCCATTAGCTTCACCATCCCGGCTGACCAATGCCCTGAGCTCCCGGCCGGAGTGTCGGTCTGGGGTTCGGGCGAGCGCATGATGATTATCAATACTCACACGAAAGCGGATGGAACCACCGAGATCCGCGTCAACGACCTGATCAAAGGCGTTGCCACCGATAGTAATGGCGGCGTACATAAATTTGTGTATCACAACTCCAGCACCGAAACGGTCCTGACGAGTGGGCTGCACACGATCAGTATGAACGATAGTTTTGTTCTGAGCGGTCCCGGCCCGCACTACAGCGTAACATTCAATTGGCGCTGGACGTTTACCCCACCCGAGGCGTTCTGGCCGCCTGCCCATGACTTGGAGACGCTCAACGGCGACCCTGACCTCATTTTTGCGTGCGACCCGCTGTAATAACAAATTGAGGGGATGCAGACAACACGGACGAACACCGAGCATGAACACTCTGTGGGCGTCCGTGTTGACCTGCTCTGTCATTACGCACTGCCTGTGACACGCCACTTCCCGAAAGGTGTACCATGTCAAAGTCATTCGCCCTCCGCCTCTGGACGTTCCTGAGCCTCTGCCTGTTGGGAGTTTCCATCGCAGCGATGCCCCATCAACGCGCCTCTGTTCGGACGACTTCGCTGGATGAAGAATTGCAGGCGGTGTTGCGTCAGGCTGGGTTCACCGGCCGCATAGAATCCACATTGGAGCAGCGGCTGGGCCGCCACTTGGATTTGCAGCGAGCCGACCTTGGGCGGGATCTATGGTTCGATACTCTCACCGGCCTCAACAACGACAACGCCTGCGCGGGCTGTCACTCGCCCACCGCCGGTTTTGGCGATACCCAGTCCATCGCGATTGGCATTGACAGTAACCAGGTGGTGGGTCCCCATCGCAGCGGGCCGCGCAATATGCGCCGTGCGCCTATGGTCATCAATACCGCCTTCTATCCTGGGCTGATGTGGAACTCGCGCTTTGCGGCGCTTTCCGGCGACCCTTTCGATAACAGCGCCGGTTTCCAGTTTCCGCTCCCGGAGGGGAATACACTTTCGAGCCAGCCGCACTTGCTGACAGCCCAGGCCTTCATCCCGCCGACTGAGCGGAATGAGGTGGCCGGATTCGATTTCGTCGGCGATAACGATGCCATCCGAGCCGAAGTTGTCCATCGCCTAAACACCACCGCCGCCTACCGTAAATTGTTCGCCAAGAGTTTTCCGGCGGTCAAAGCCGGAGATCCAAGCACATATGTTATGTTTGCGCAAGCGATCGCCGATTTTGAATTCACGCTGACGTTTGCCGACGCGGCCATTGACCGCTTTGCGCGCGGCGAACTAGCTGCGTTGACCGTGGCCGAAAAGCGAGGGGCGCTATTGTTCTTTGGCGCGGCCCGGTGTTCGGTCTGTCACAGCGTGGCGGGCCAGTCCAATGAGATGTTCAGCGACTTTCAAGAGCATGTGCTTGGGGTTCCGCAGATTGCACCCACCTTGACCAACGCCACGTTTGATGGGCCGGGACTCAATGAAGACTTTGGTTTGGAGCAAGTGACCGGCAACCCGGCTGACCGTTATAAATTTCGCACCTCGCCGCTCCGCAATGTGGCGGTGCAACCAACTTTTATGCATAATGGAGCCTTCACGCATTTAGACGATGCAATTCGCCATCACCTGAATGTAATGAATTCGGCATTGCACTACACTCCCGCCGGCCAGAATCTGCCGGCCGATCTGAGCGGTCCACTGGGTCCAATAGCTCCTGTCTTGGCTCGCCTCGACCCGGCCCTATCCACTCCGATAATTCTCACGGAATCACAATTTACCCAACTCCTCGCCTTTGTGCGTGATGGTCTGCTCGATCCGCGCACCACGCCAGAGCGTTTACGGCGCCTCGTTCCTCATGCTGTGCCCAGTGGCCGGCCAGTATTGGTGTTTGAATTTCCATAGGCGGATAGATTGAGCTGGTTGATGCACGACGTTATCCCATCAGGACTTGACTTTCATCCTCAAGTCTACAAGATCGCTGAGTTCTTCAGCATATATAGCGGCATGAATGGGTAATTGGAAAGGGTAAAGTGATCTGTCTAGTTAGGATGGAAAAGCGAAGGATTATCGAACTAACGGCAAACTCAAGATATGGCCCCGATATAGGCAGGATATAGCCAGGATATGACCAGACTATGTCCATCGATCATCAATTGCTAATTGAGCATCAACTTCGGACGATATTGCAGCGCTTCCGCTAGGTGCACGGATTGGATTTCCTCGCACCCCGCCAGATCGGCAATTGTGCGTGCCAGTTTCAGGATACGATGATAGGCTCTTGCCGATAAGTTAAGCTGGCTCATTGCCGCTCGCATCAGGCTTTGACCCTCATCTGGCAGTTTGCAAAATTGCCGGATTTCCCCAATGCGCATATCGGCATTGCAGACGATGTCCGAGGATCCATTGTTCGAGAAGCGTTTCAATTGAATATCGCGTGCGGCTTGCACTCTTGCTCGGATGCATTCGCTTGACTCCCCCAGCCGGTCGCCGCTCAGTTTTTCGTAATCCACCCTGGGAACTTCGATGTGAATATCAATGCGATCCAACAGAGGGCCAGATATCCGCTTTTGATATTTCGTCACCACCGCCGGCGCGCAAGTGCACGGCTTTTGAGTATCCCCATAGAATCCACAGGGACATGGATTCATTGCCGCAATGAGTTGAAAATTCGCACTAAAAGTCAACGACCCTTTGGCACGGCTAATCGTGACGACTTTATCTTCCATCGGCTGGCGCATCACTTCCAGGACGCGTGTGCCGAACTCGGGAAACTCATCCAAAAATAAAACACCTCGATGAGCCAGTGAGATTTCGCCAGGCTTGGGAATATTTCCACCACCTACCAAGCCTGCGTGTGAAATTGTGTGGTGAGGAGCACGGAAGGGGCGATGTCGGATCAGCGGTGTTCCTGCAGGGAGCTGATCTGCAACAGAGTAGATACGTGTGACATCCAGCGATTCTTCGATGCTCATCTCAGGCAGGATACCGGGCAATGCGCGAGCCAATAATGTTTTTCCAGATCCGGGAGAGCCCGTCATCAGTGCATTGTGTCCACCAGCTGCTGCGACCTCGAGTGCGCGCTTGACATGTTCCTGTCCTTTGATCTCGCTAAAATCGGTCGGGACGAAGAGCGGTTCCAGTTCATTGCTTTCCGCCTGGTACGGCTCGATTAAACAGCGACCGGATAAATGGGCATACAGATCCGCAAGCGATTTAACGGGGATCACCTCGAGGTCGGGGATCAGAGCCGCTTCGCCCGCATCCACTTCGGGTACCACAATCCGCTTGAATCCATGAGATCGTGCCGTGGCTGCCATCGGCAACACGCCGCGGGTGTGACGCACGACTCCATCCAGGGACAGTTCCCCAAGCACGATCGTATTTTCAATCGCTTCCTGCGGAAGATAACCAGCCAAAACCATCACTCCGAGAGCAATAGGCAGATCGTAAGCCGGACCTTCTTTGCGGACAGAGGCAGGCGCCAGGTTCACCACAATCCGATGGCGGGGAAAATTCAATCCCGCATTCTTGACGGCTGTCTGCACCCGTTCGCGGCTTTCCTGGACGGCTGCATCCGGGAGACCAACAATAATCACCGCGGGCAGTCCATTGGAATAATCCACTTCCACTTCAACAATAACGCCTTCAAGACCAATGACAGCACAGGAATACACACGAGCGAGCATGGAGAAAAGTGTAGACGAGGGCAAACAAAAAGTCAATCAAACGCGGCTATAATAGTCTCGTTTGTGGGTAAAATGATAGGCCTGTCCTGTCTCGGACAGGGCTTTTTATGCCCCATTCTACGTAAAATCTATAATGAATTCGGACATAGAATTTCGCCGTATATGAAAAACAGCAGCTCTGTTCTAGAACTTTCCTCTCCCGACAAAGTTGAATTTACATACGACAGTGAGAAACGGACATCTCCAGCGCTGGAAGAGTTGAAAGATATCGTCAAATATCGCGACTTGATCTTTCAGCTTGTGCGGCGTGACATCGTCGCCCGTTATAAGCGGTCGGTCTTGGGTATTGCCTGGACCATGCTCCAGCCGCTGGGGATGATGGTGGTCTTGACCATCGTGTTTTCCCAATTGTTCGGGCGCGTAGAGGGATATGCAGCTTATTTACTAAGTGGCTTAATCGCCTGGACATTCTTCGCGCAGACCACCACCGGAGCAATTTTCCAAAGCGTTTGGGGTGGCGCACTGATGCAGCGCATCTACATTCCTCAAACGGTCTTTTCTGTTGCATCCATCGGCACAGGTGTGGTCAATTTATCTCTTTCCCTGGTCCCTCTGCTACTGATCCTTTTGATTTTACGAAGACCGCTTACTTGGGCAGCTTTGTTCCTGCCCATTGCGATCCTTTCATTGACGGCCTTTGCCCTGGGCATAGGTTTGCTGTTATCCAGTCTGGCAGTGCGCTTTCCGGATATTGCAGAGCTTTACCAGATCATCCTCCAGGCATGGATGTATCTAACCCCCATCTTGTATCCGTCAGACATCCTCCCTAGTGCATATCGAAAATGGTTGCTCTACTTTAATCCGATGTACTACCAAGTCCTAATGTTCCGAGTGCCCCTCTATGACGGTGTACTGCCGTCGCTGCCACTGGTATTGATAGGAATCGGCATTGCCCTTGGGACACTTGTCCTTGGCTGGGTTTATTTTTCCTACCAGGCTGATAAATTTGCCTACCAGTCATAAACGTATACTCTCCTCATGAATCCTGTCATCATCCTCAACAATGTAAGCGTGAAATATCGCGCGCCGGAAGAAGTCATCGGTACTTTTAAGGAATATGCCATACAGGTATTAAAGCGCAATGTTCGCTACCGGGAATTCATGGCGCTCAATCACATCGACCTGGATGTGAATGAGGGAGAAATCCTGGGAGTCATTGGCCGGAACGGCGCCGGAAAAAGCACGCTCCTCAAAGTGATTTCGCGCGTTCTCATCCCGACCGAGGGACGCGTCCGCATTCGGGGGCTGGTTTCTCCCCTGCTGGAGTTGGGAGCAGGGTTTCACCCCGAGTTGACCGGGCGTGAAAATATCTTTCTCAACGGGACGCTGCTCGGTCACGCGCGGCAGGAGATCAAATCCCGGTTGCCCGAAATCATTGAGTTTTCCGAACTGGGCGCTTTTATCGATTCACCTTTGCGAACATATTCGAGCGGGATGGTTGCACGTCTGGGATTCTCGATTGCCACGACCTGGAAACCGGAAATACTCGTCCTCGATGAGGTGCTTTCTGTAGGAGATGAGGCTTTTCGCCATAAGTGCCAGCTGCGTATGGAAAATTTCCGGGATCAGGGAACAACCACACTGCTAGTGACACATGATTCGGTCACCGTCGAAACGCTCTGTTCCCGCGCCGTATGGTTGGACCATGGAAAGATCAAAGCCATGGGTGCTGCCAAAGAAGTTGTCGCCCAGTATCATCGGTCACAATAAACAACAAGGATGCATCTCTTGAAAATCGTTCCCACTTCCCTTCCCGATGTTTTGTTGATCGAGCCGAAAGTTTTCCAGGACGAACGCGGCTTTTTCCTGGAAAGTTATCAAAAACAAAAATTTAAAGAGGCGGGGATTGATGTGGAGTTTGTACAGGATAATCACTCCAAATCCTGCTTCGGGACCTTGCGCGGTCTCCATTATCAGATCCACCAGGCGCAGGGGAAACTGGTGCGTGTCATCGCCGGGGAAGTATTCGACGTCGCTGTGGATATTCGAAAACACTCGCCCACATTCGGTCAGTGGGTGGGAGATACCTTGTCTGCGGAAAATAAAAAAATGCTTTGGGTGCCAGTTGGGTTTGCGCATGGCTTTTATGTCACCAGCCCGGAAGCGGAAGTTCTCTACAAAGCAACTGATTATTACGCACCGCAATGGGAACGTTGTCTTGCATGGAACGATCCAAGCGTCGCCATTTCATGGCCGCTGCAAGGAGAGCTGCCCGTCCTCTCGGCGAAGGATGCGATGGGAAAATCACTATTACAAGTGGAGGTGTTCGAATAAAAGAAATCATATGAATTTTCAACGGGGGAATGAGCTCCATTAAAACATACACATGCACGTCTTGCTATCTGAAAAGGGGATGATTCAGAGAATGAGACATGTTTTCTGTGTCCAATTCAATGAAATTTTCAACGTAATGGTACACAGGCAGGCTAAAAAAACAAACATATTTGTTATTTGCATTACTGCCAACAAGACAGTTCTTCCCTATCGCACAGATATAATTAATTTATAGAACGTTTCGGAGGAAGATATGAAGAAGCTTACGTACCCCAACCTATTCAGAACATGCATGCAGATTCTGCTGCTCCTTGCCATCTCTCTTTTTTGTCTTGGCCCGGACAGCGTAAGAGCTGCATCCACAGACACTGCAACAACCACAGAAGAGTGTGGACAATTACTGCAGAACGCAGAGGCAGCCTTCCGGGCAACCCTTGCCTCCGATGGATCTGTGCCGGCTAATCCAGAAACGAAAGCCGCCGCCCTGGAATATATCCGCGTTTCAAAGTTATGTTACGACGAGATCCAGGCTACCAACGCTGCGGGTGCATTACAGGGAGAAAGTCCGACATTCATCGATGATGGCGGTATTCGGCTCAACAGTAATTCTTCTGCCGAGTATGCATTAACGGGTTCAAAGTGGGGATCCAGCACACAAGGCACATCTGGCGGCACGATTACCTATAGTTTTATGGGAAATGCGATTAGTTTTGCAACGGAAGGATTTGGGAACAGTGTTGCCTTAACATCCCTGCCTGGCTTTCAACCGTGTTTTATCACCAAGATTCAGAATGCATTTGCCGCCTGGCAGGCCGTTGCAAATATCCAATTTGTTCAAGTAAATGATAACGGTGCCGCGTTCAACGCCGCCGGTGCAACGGGCGATATCCGTATTGGGGCGCATGCCTTTGATGGTCCCTCCGGAACACTTGCGCATGCATACTATCCACCTCCCAATGGGAATTCAGCAGCCGGCGATCTGCACTTTGACAGTGCCGAAAACTGGAGTTGTACTACCAACGGAACAGATATTGCCATTGTCGCTCTTCATGAGATCGGTCACTCTCTTGGACTCAGTCATGAAAATACCACTGCAGTAGCAGTGATGGATCCGTTTTACAACTCCAGTTTAACTGGTTTACAGTCAGATGACATCAGTGGAGTTGAATCAGTTTACGGTCTACCAGCCCTCACCGCAGCTGCTCCTGTAAATGATAATTTTGCAAATGCCTCGTCAAAGACTGTGGGAAGCATTCCTTATTCGGATACGATCGACACCAGTGGAGCAACAGAGGAGCTAAACGATCCGCAAGTTAACATTTCTTGCGATGGACGTTTGTTGAACAAGGGCAAAAAGAGCGTATGGTATAAGTATACGGCGGGGTCAACTTTACAAATATCCCTCGACACGATTGGTAGTGATTATGATACATACATCGCGGTCTGGACGGGCAACTCACTCACCAATTTAAACATTGTAGGCTGTGATGATGACCGGGATGCTGATCTGCAATCACAGTTAGTGTACACCGCTGTAGCAGGAACAACGTATTATATTGAAATCGCAGGGTACGCTGGCGTTCAAGGGACATCCTCACAATTAAACCCTGGCGGGCCTCTCGTTTTCCATGTGAACTTGACCAACTTGAACGTCAGGGTTGGTGCGTCCGTTGTGGATCAATATTATGTACCCCTTAATGAAAGCGTGCGACGAAGTTATGACAATCTCGACAACGGTCCGGTTAGGGTTCAGAATACAAGTGGCAATGCGATCATCTCGTCGCAGCGGATCAACCTGAAAACCAATTCCACATACATAAGCTATACAGAATTCATGGGCATTCCCGCCGGAAAATTGACCGACACCTACTTGTTCCCGTGGTACAACAATGCGAATGCGGGTGGCTTGAGCTCGCAACTGCGCTTTGGGAATGTGGGCAACGCCAGCACGGTGGTAACGATCAAGATCGCCGGCGTGGCACAGGTTCCCACCTACACCTTGGCACCCAATCAAAGTGCCAAAGTAACCCTCGACAACATCGACAATGGTCCGGTGGAAGTGAAGAGCTCGGGTGGTGTGCCGATCATCGCTTCGATGCGTATCAATCTTAAGAAACTACCGGACTATTCGAGCTATACCGAATTCCTCGGGTTGTCGGCCAGCTCGACGGTGGGGACGCGCTACATCTTCCCCTGGTATAACAATGCCAATTCTGGTGGCTTGAGCTCGCAGCTGCGCTTTGGCAATGTGGGCAATGCCAGCACAGTGGTCTCGATCAAGGTCGCGGGCGTGACCCAGCAACAGACGTATATTTTGAGCCCTAATGGGAGCCAACGTGTTACGCTGCCCGACGTAGACTATGGACCGGTGGAAGTGTTCTCTTCGGGTGGTGTGCCGATCATTGCTTCGATGCGGGTGAACCTGAAGACTAATCCTAACTACTCGAGCTACTCGGAGTTCATGGGACTGCCGGGGGTCACTTTGACCGATACACGCTACTTGTTCCCCTGGTACAACAATGCAACCAATAGCGGCTTGAGTTCGCAGCTGCGCTTTGCGAATGTGGGCAATGCCAGCACGACGGTGAGCATCAAGATCGCGGGGGTGACCCAGCAACAGACGTATACCTTGGCACCGAACGCGAGTGCTCGTGTACCGCTGGGTAATATAGACAGCGGGCCGGTGGAAGTATTCTCTTCGGGGAGCGTACCGATCATTGCTTCGCTGCGCGTCAACCTAATGCCTAACACATCCTATTCGAGTTATGCTGAGTTCATGGGGTTATCGGTTGGCTCGCCGTTGGGCATGCCGGGCGATGAGCTGAGCACGACTTACTGGTTTCCCTGGTACAACAATGCGACCAATGGCGGACTAAGCTCCCAACTGCGATTTGGAATGCCATAAATCACCCAATAATTTAGAAAAATCATTGTTTTCCAATGCGCAGCAGGTCAAACGGCTTGCTGCGCATTGTTAAGCAGTTGCAGAAGATAAACATCTCCAAAACAATCCTCTTTGTAATAGGTCATAAAGAAGGGTGCGTTGCAAACATTTGACCAGCAGGTGCGACAGAAAAACAAGAAATTTGCTCTTTGTGACAAAGATATTTCTGCCCTCGCTAACAGCTTGGAACCTTATATCTTTTTTGTTATCAATATGTTAGAATAATTTTTCGTATATAAGGTTTGATTGTCTGTACTAATTGGATCTGCAACCGGCGAAATTCCGCCTGAACATCTACCTGCTTGGAGAAACTATTATGTCGACTGCGTTGATTACCGGTATTACCGGCCAAGATGGCTCTTACTTGGCAGAACTATTACTTTCTAAAGGCTATCGTGTGATAGGCATGGTTCGCCGATCCAGCACAGTAACGTACGAACGGATTCAGCATATTCTGGATGATGTTACCGTCATCCAGGGCGATCTTTCCGATCAGGGTTCTTTACTTTCCATGATTGAGGAATATGAGCCTACAGAAGTCTATAATTTAGCGGCACAGTCCTTTGTGCCTACCTCATGGAATCAACCTGCCCATACCGGAAGCATTACAGCGCTGGGCGTAACACGCATGCTAGAAGCTCTGCGTTTTGTAAACCCCAAAACTCGGTTTTATCAGGCCTCCTCCAGCGAAATGTTTGGAAAGGTCGTTGAGGTGCCACAAAAAGAGACAACCCCTTTTTACCCTCGTAGTCCATACGGTGTAGCAAAGATGTATGGTCATTGGATCACAGTCAATTACCGGGAATCCTTTGGGCTATATGCTGTCTCGGGCATCCTCTTTAATCATGAAAGCCCGCGACGAGGCTTGGAATTCGTTACCCGCAAGATTACAGATGGAGTAGTGCGGATCAAACTTGGCCTAACAAAGAAGCTGCCACTCGGGAATCTGGAGGCACAACGAGACTGGGGCTTCGCTGGTGATTATGTGAAAGCGATGTGGCTGATGTTGCAGCAAGATACCGCGACTGATTTTGTCATCGGTACTGGGGAAACCCACTCCGTGCGTGAATTTTGTGAAATTGCCTTTGCTCATGTGGGTCTAGATTACCGTGACTTTGTAGTGCAAGATCCGCGCTTCTATCGCCCGGCCGAAGTTGATTTACTGATTTCCGATCCGAGCAAGGCAAAAGATCTTTTAGATTGGCAACCGAAGGTCACTTTCAAAGAATTAATCACCATGATGGTAAATGCAGATATGGAAAGGCTAACCAACCAGTTGCTAACTGCGAATAACAGGCTGTCGGTTAATCAATCAAGTGTATCCACTTCCTAGAATCAATCTGCTCAGATTCCCACTCCCTTAAAGCATTCTTACTTCGATTCTGCTTCGGAACAGAACAAGATATTCATAATTATGACCTTAGAAAACAACGAACCTATATTTATACACTCTCTCTTTCGTTCAGGCAGTACGTATGTTTATAACGCTATCAAGCGAACCGAACGGTTTTACATCTATCATGAGCCTTTTCACGAGGTAATTGCAAACCTTCCCACAGAATGGGCGGATTTCGCCAACAGAACAAGCCAGCTTAAAGATTTGCTTCGTCACGATTTTCTAAGTGGTGGGTATTTTGATGAATATGCTCCTCTGCTGGAGGAGATCAAGCAAAATTTCAGCCCGGATTTTAGCTATAAGTACTATTTCTTAGATGAGCAAGACGATGCTCCACCTCTTAAATCGTATCTAGATGGCTTGATGAAAGGCAGCCCACGAAAACCGGTTTTCCAATGCACTCGTACTTCAGGGCGAATTTCCTGGATAAAGAAAAATTATCCTTCCAAGCATATCTTCTTGGCAAGAAACCCGTGGGATCAATGGTTTTCCTATAAAGTAGATGCTTATATTTCACAAACACCTCAGTTCATATACTCACAGCCACGGTTGCCGAAGGTTCTGCAAGCCATTATGGAAGTCAACGGATTTAGGCCATTG
>DATHUN010000385.1:0-2113 GCA_035462205.1 Anaerolineales bacterium | reverse complement strand
TCGCTTCGGGCATGCCGCTTTCAGGCGTATTTAGCCGCACAGACATCATGTTGAAACTTGATGTTGGTTCCATTGGCGGGACCTATGGCGGAAATGCCGTGGCGTGTGCTGCAGGTGCTGCAACCATCCGTGCGATGCGGGATGAAAACATGCTGGAGAATGCTACCGAACGCGGCATCCAATTGATGACTGGCTTGCGAAAGTTTCAAGAGGAATATTCGCAGATTGGCGATGTACGCGGGAAAGGCTTAATGATAGGAACGGAATTTATCGTCGATGGCAGACCGGATAAAGCCAAACCGCTTGCCAAAGAGATCATTCATGCCGCCGAAGATCGTGGCCTGTTACTGCTTTCCTGTGGAACCTACGACAATACCGTCCGCTGGATCCCGCCGCTCAATGTAACCTCCGAGCAGATCCATGATGGACTCCATATTTTCGAAAACGCGTTGAAGGAAGTGATTAAGTAAGTAGGTAGACAGGTACACAAATTCAAGATTGTTTATTTGTGTACCTGTCTACGTGTATACGAATCTTTCAAATACCATGACTGAAGTCAATCGACTCAAACTTACGCAACTCCTGCAAGCCGAAGAACAACTCTTCCATACAAATCATCCCAAATCCTATGAACTTTATCAACGGGCGCGTAAGTCGCTGCCTGGCGGCGTGCCGATGTTGTGGATGATTCGTTGGGCGGGATCGTTCCCCATTTTTGTTAAAGGTGCAAAAGGCGCGCATTTCACAGACGTGGATGGCAATGATTACATTGATTTTTGCCTCGGCGATACAGGTGCCATGACCGGTCATGGACCGCAAGCGACCCTCAATGCGATTTCTGAGCAAATTCAAAAAGGCATCACCCTCATGTTGCCGTATGAAGATGTCATTTGGGTTGGGGAGGAATTGCAGCGCCGCTTCAAACTTCCCTACTGGCAGTTTGCGCTTACCGCCACGGATGCGAATCGTTTTGTCCTGCGCATGGCGCGTATGCTCACGGAGCGTCCGAAGATCCTTGTCTTTAACTATTGTTATCATGGCTCGGTAGATGAAACGTTCATCACACTGGATGAAGAAGGCACACCGATGTCGCGTGCCAATAACCTGGGTCCCCAGGTGGACCCGCGTTTCACGACCAAGGTCATCGAGTTCAACGATATTGCAGCGCTGGAAACTGCACTGTCCGCTCGCGATGTTGCCGCAGTGCTTGCCGAACCGGTGATGACCAATATCGGCATTATTCACCCTGAGTCTGGCTATCATGACGCGCTGCGTGAACTGACGCGGAAGTACGGAACCTATCTCATCATTGACGAAACCCACACGATCTGCGCCGGCCCAGGTGGTTACACTGCCTCACACGGACTTCAGCCTGATTTCCTCACAATCGGCAAGCCGCTGGCTGGAGGAGTGCCGGCCGCGGTCTATGGCTTCACGGAGGAAGTGAGCCAGCAATTCTCCTCGAGACTTGATGTTAACGACGCGGATGTAGGTGGCATCGGTGGAACTCTGGCAGGCAATGCCTTATCCATTGCGGCCATGAAAGCCACACTTCAACATGTTTTAACTGATGAGTTTTATCGTAAGGCAATTGCATTGCAGGAATGCTTTGCAGAAGGTGTCGAATCTGTCATCAAGGAATTTGAATTACCCTGGATCGTGAAGAGACTCGGCAATCGTTCAGAATACTGGTTTCGTCCAACGGCACCCAAAAATGGTGGGGAAGCTTTTGCTGCCATTGACCATGATCTAGATCGTTACATGCATCTCTTTGCATTGAATCGCGGGATATTAATGACACCCTTCCACAACATGGCCTTGATCTCACCCGATACCACTCAGGCAGACGTGGATGCTCATACGAACGTATTTAAAGAAGCGGTACAGAGCTTGTTTGGAGTGATAAATGACTGAATATAAATCCCAGGTTTGGCGCGTGAATGCACGTAAACAAACTTTAGATCAGGAACGAGTTCCTGATGCATGGAAGCGCCTCGGAGGGCGCGGCCTGCTCGCGTGCATTCTCCTCGATGAAGTGGACGCCAAATGCGATCCGCTGGGACCGGGAAATAAGCTTATCTTTGCGCCGGGACTCCTGGTGGGTCATATGCTT
>DATHUN010000384.1:0-10618 GCA_035462205.1 Anaerolineales bacterium | reverse complement strand
GTGCTCTAAGCCTGTGATAGTTGTATCAGTAGAAATCTTGAGTTCCGCTTTCTCAGCAAGCTCGCGATACTTTCGCGCATAGGAAGGACCGCTCAGAACACGGTGAAAATCTCGCACGCCAAAACCAATATGCCCGCACATACGTGGTATCCCACCGGCTTCTGATTCTCGCTCGGCGATGAGGACATCTTTGATGCCAAGCTTTTTTAATTCCAACGCGGCAGCAATCCCAGCCGGTCCGGCGCCCACGATCAATACATCGACTCGTTTGCTGTCACTCCGAGGGAGTGAGCTTCGCGACCGAAGAGGCTCCCTCGCGACAGGAGCGATCCTTGGTTCGCTTCGCTCTCTTAAGATGACATTCATGGAAGCTAAACAATTAAATCCCTGGCATCGTCCCTGCATGGCGCGAGTGCGCCGGCGTAAGGCATCCAGGCTCGTGGCGGGGATTGGGGAATGAGTCGCGTCATTGAGCTCGCCCAACGAGACTCGTTCGCAATGACAGACTATTTTTCCATATTCAGAATTCTCTGCGATCCATTCCCTGCTTTGATACGGACGCGTAAATGCTTCACCGATGTTCGGCATTTTGATCGTCTTGAACTCCGGCTTGGGCTTTAACTTTACGCCGCCTTCCTTCAATAGGTCGGCAACATACTCGGCGATGCCTAAGCTCCCCGAGATCCCTGTCGAACGAATGCCGCCTACGCAAATATAGTGTTGATCTGTGTACAGCGCGATCTGGTAATCACTATGTTCTGTGGCGGCGCGCAGACCGGCGTAGGTGGCAGTCACTTCCTCTTCCAACAGTGCAGGCAGGATCTTCTTTCCTTTTTCTAGCAAAGACTGCAGCCCTGTTGCGCTGGTATTGGTGGCGGTTTTATCGGGGAGATCTTCGGCGGTGGGACCCAGTAAGACGTTCCCATAAATCGTCGGGCTGATCAGCACACCTTTCGTTGTCGCGGTCGGAACAGGCAGCAGCACATGATTGACCAGCGAGCGCGCCAACTTGTCGTAGACAATCAACTCTCCACGCCGCGGTCTGACCTTGAAGTTCTGATGCCCAAAATGATTGTTGATCTCATCCGAATACAAGCCCGCGGCATTGATGATCCAGCGGGCACGGATTTCTTCGACGCCATTCCAAAGGATGGAAATATCCTCCATTTTTTGGATCGACTTCACGGCAAAGTTCAGCTTGAGCGTGACACCATTCACAACAGCCTGTGTTGCACAAGCTAATGGGATTGTAAATGTACATAGAATCCCTTCGCCGGGAACGAACATACCGCCGAGCGCACCTTCTCCCAGGTGCGGCTCGCGTTGATAGACTTCCTCTTTACTGATGATACGAACATCCATATCACCATTCTGATGCGCCTTCTCCAACAGTTTGGGTAAAGTTTGTAATTGTTCTTCATTCCAGGCAATGAGCAACCCACCGACTACCTCAAATGGGCTGCCCACCTCTTGCATGAATTCACGCATCCGTGGATAACTGCGCTTCAGCAACACAGATTCGAGGCTGCCAGGTGTCGCGTCATAACCGGTATGCCAGATCGCCGTGCTGGCTTTCGAGGTCCCCATGCCCACATCGGAGTTGGCTTCCAGGAGAACAATATTTAGTTCGTAGCGCGAAAGCTGGCGGGCGATGGCCGAGCCGACAGCCCCCGCGCCAATGATGGCGATATCGTAGATGGTTTCCATACGATTATTTTATATCATTGTCCGAATTCAGCGGGGAATGGTATTCGCTATCGATGATACACCTTCAGCGCTTCAAGTGCCTTGTTCCATTTTGACAGGCGACTCTGTCGCTCCTGTTCGTCAATCTGCGGCTGATAAACAGCCTCCGATTGCCAGCGATCGGCAAGAGTCTCCAGCGACGTGCCCAGAGCAGAATGAGCGGCAAGATTGGCAATGCCCATGGCGGTCGCCTCGCGGGCGGCTGCGACGCGGACCTCGAGATTCAATAGATCGGCGATGTATTGCATCAGATATCGATTGCCGGAAGGACCACCGTCCACTTTGAGGTGAGGCGGCCTCTGGCCGGCATCCTGTGACATGGCTTTGACCACTTCATAGACGCGGAAGGCGATGCCATCGAGCGTGGCACGGACGATATCCGCAGGCAGGGAGCCGCGGCTCAAGCCAAAGATCGCACCGCGTGCGTCCGAAAGCCAGTGCGGTGCGGCAAGACCCTGCAGAGCAGGGACGACAACCACATCGTTATCATGCGACTGCAACGCCGTCTCGGCACTGGCGGCAGGATTTGGCAAAAAGCCCAGGGATTCGGTCAGCCACTGCACCGCCGCGCCGGTGACGAAGATACCTCCGTCGAGCGCATAGGCTGTTTCTTCCTGCCAATGCCATGCCATGGTGGTGAGCAGTCCATGGTTGGAAAGGCGCATGTCCTTGCCGATGTTCATCAGCAGGAAACTTCCGGTGCCAAAGCTGCACTTCATTTCCCCTGGCTGGAAACACGCCTGACCAAATAAGGCTGCCTGCTGATCCACTAAGAGAGCGTGCAACGGCAGCGACTTTCCCGTGCCAAAATCCAAATCGCCAGCGTAGCCGGCGGAAGGAACAATCTGCGGAAGAATTGTTCGCGTCGCGCCGAATAAGGCAAGCAAGTCATCATCCCAATCGAGCTTATTAACATCAAACAATAATGTGCGCGAGGCCGTGGAAGGATCGGTGATATGGAGTTGGCGGTTCGAGAGATTCCAGATCACCCAGGTTTCTGTAGTGCCGAAGAGAGCACGCCCGGTCTCAATTGCCTGTTTGAGATTGTTATCGTGCTCCCACGCATAGCGCAGTTTCGGCGCGGAAAAATAGCTGTCGAGCAGTAGCCCGGTTTTCTGGCGTAAGGCTTCCTGATCCACTTGACCGGCGATTGCCTCGCAGACTTCCGCGCCGCGCTTATCCTGCCAGACGATGGCGGGGGTAAGCGGCTCCCCCGTCTCGCAATCCCAGAGCAGGAAGGTTTCACCCTGGTTGTCAAATCCGACCGCGGCGATGGCGTATTTTTCTAGTAACGGAGCCACGGCTTCCTTCACAGTCCGGACGATATCATATGGATCCTGTTCCACCCAGCCGGGGCTGGGAAAACGCGCCGGCAAGGGGACCGAGTGCTTCTCCACAAAGGATGCGTTCTCATCCACCACAACCGCAGTTGTCTGGGTCGTACCTTGGTCAATTCCCAAGATATATTTCATCCATCTCTCCGTAGGGCAAGTTGTGAACTTGTACCGCATAAAGAGACGCGGCACCCTAGAGATGCCGCGTCCACATGATGCGATGATTCTTAGTCGCCTTCGCCGTATTTCTTTTCGACTTCAGCGATCATCTTCTGGCATGGGGCGATCTTATCACCTTCTGAAACGCGCGTGAAACAAGAACATTCGTATTTATGGATTGTGAAAAGAGATGTTAGGAGAAAAAGATATCCAGGGGAAATATGCCAGGCGCTAAGGCGAGTAACAGCGATGCCAGGGCAATGGTATGTTTTTTAGAAACCCGCGAAATCATGTCGCGAATTTTCGAGGGCGAATCACCCTTGCTCAAGTAACCATCTATCCCCGCTTGAAGAATTTCTTGAATAAAGTGTTCATCATTGTAGGCGCTTAAGATGATGATAGACACGGGCACATTCTTGGCACGTAATCCACGTACTACATGAATACCTTGCAGGTCTGGCATTTCCATATCGAGCAACAAAACGTCTGGATGCAGCTGCTGCACGAGACGCATTGCATCTGTGCCATTGCTGGCTTCGCCGACGACACAAATGTTGGGGTGTTTTTCCAAAATCCGGCGGATGCCGCGGCGTATTAGAGCGTGGTCATCGGCGAGAATGACCCGTATCATATTATCAACTTTCATAGTCCGTACCGTATGTCTGGAGATATGACTGTCCCTATTAAAGAGGTAATGTGAAAAGCGGCTTCGCTGCCAGGCGCAATCTACTTTTCGTTATACATTCTTTAAATTGGACAAACAATACGGGATTTACCTAGAACAGGTTACACCCACTTTTCCTGCACGGCGAGTACTGCCGCTTCCACCCGCGACGTCACTTTGAGCTTGGCAAACACAGATTCCAGGTGTTTTTCGACCGTTTTCTGGCTGATTCCAAGTTCCATGCCGATCTCCTGGTTGGTTTTGCCTTTGACCACCCATTTCAGCACATCGAGCTCGCGCGGCGTCAGATTTTTGCTGGAGATATCGTCATTCTGGGTCCAGGCGGACATGATCGCCGCGACGCGCCGACTCACCCACCCTTTTTCTCCACGCGAGACGCCGCGTACCGCCTCGACGATCGTTTCGGGGACCTCCTCCTTCGTCAGGTATCCCGCCGCGCCGTTGCCAAGCAGACCAAAAATGAACTGCTTGTCATCATACGTGCTGAGAACCAGGATCTTGACCGGAGAATTCATGGTCTGCAATTCCTTGGCGATTTCCATTCCCTTGATACCCGGCAACTCGATATCCAATAAAAGTACATCCGGTATCAAGCGTTTTGCCAGCTCCAGCGCCTCGGTACCATTGTCTGCTTCTGCAATAACCTCGATATCTGTAGCCTTGTTCAAAAATTTTCGTATTCCTGCTCGCGCAATGGGATGATCGTCAGCAAGCATCACTCGAATCTTTTCCATTCCATCTCCTCAATTGACTGGTGCTTAAGAACGCGGTATCAGCGTCCGGATCAGGGTTCCACTGCCTGGAGCGGAGAGGATCTCTAGCTTTCCGCCCATACTTTCGACCCGTTCGGCAATCCCCAACAGCCCAAGGTGGTCCTCTTGCGTCAGGTCCGCCCACTCCTGGGGGACATCGAATCCCTTGCCATTATCCTCGATTTCCAGGATGATCATTTCATCATCCCAGCTGAAGCGGATATCCACTTCGGTCGCCTCTGCGTGCCGCGCCACATTGTTGATTGTCTGCTGGTAAATGCGAAACAGACTCAACCGCAGGCTGTCGGATAATACTTGTTTATCAGGCATAAGCTCGAGGTTCACGCGCATCGTAGGATACTGATTGCAGAACTTTTCTACATGATCGCGTATGGCAACCTCCAAGCCGAACGGCGAGAGCGATGGCGGGCGTAGTTCCCCGCAGATGGACCTCAAACTATTGACCACCTTGTGAAGCGTATGTTTAAACTCATCCAGGGTTTTTGCACCATCCGAATCGGACAGGCTATCCTGTAAATCGTCGAGCTGGTAGATCAACCCATATAAGTCTTGAATGGGGATATCGTGCAAATCTTGGGCGAGACGCAGCCGTTCCTTTTCGACGCTTTCGATCAAGCGGCGACGGATCGAATAGCGGTCCCATTCAAAGTGACCCGAGCGTGTCAGAAATTGTGCCCGAGTCAATTCGCGGACCAGCTTTTGATTTTCGGCGACCAGGTCTTCTTCGCGTCGCACCTTGTCTAATACGAGGGCAAGGATATTTGCTGCACTTTGCAGGAAAAAGATATCGTCCTTCGAAAAGGATTGCAATTGCCGTGAAAAGACCTCTACCACCCCATATGGTTTATCGACTGTCCCGATCAGGGCACTTGACCCGCTCGAAACAAGCTCGAAATTTAGGCTGCACGTCTTAAAGCGCGTCTCTTCGTGCAGATCCTCGGCAACGACCGGCGATGACGAACCGAGGGTAAAACCTTTCATAGAGTAGCGATCTACCGGGGCTTGTATGCGGGTGACAGATCGGCTTTGCAGGCCGGATGCCGCCATGAGCAGAAAATGTTTTCCATTATCCAGCAGCTGCCATATCATGGAGTATTCGACAGACAGGACCTTTGTAAGCAGGACCGCCACCTCGCTCATTAACTCGGTCGGCGCGATATCAGAAAGTGCCAGCTGCCCAAGATGAATGAGTGCCGTCTGGTGTTGTGTGCTTTCGAATGTTTCGTTATTGAGACTTTGAAAACTGGTGGGTACTGACATATGACTTCTCCGAAAGGAGACGACCCGCAGGCTCGAAGAAGGACTATATTTAGGCGGAATACTTATGATCAGACAAGAGTATTAACGGTGGAGTTTCAAAAATTGTACTCTCTTTTCAACTTGTGTCAACAACTTCTCTCCAGTCAGGGCAAGCATTTTCAATTCTAAAATTTCAGGACCTACAAAAATAGGGCGAAAGTAGAGTAAAGCCATCGATGATGAGGTTCAAGAGGTTTAAAAGACTTATCAAACGTTCATAATTAAGGCGGAAGAAAACATGGGCACGTTATGCCTCGGCTCACTTTGTAACATCTTATACTGGATTCCGTTTGAAAATTAATAGGAGATCATACACCTTGCGAGCGGTGTTCTGGTTGCCGCTGTCCGCGCCGAACTTGTCCGTAAGATGCTCATGAGCAATGCAACTCATCCAATCTCACCTGGCTCGTCGTAATTAAAAAGAGACATTATGGTCAGGCAGATCCGCCTCCCGATCGGGATCAGCATCTTTTGGCTAGCACTCAGCATCCTACAGGATGTGGAAAAGACAGGAATAAAAAATGGAGACAAAGGAAAAGTTCGCCCCTACCCTCCCGGATTGGATTTCTTACCTTTACAAGCCGATCCTGCCGTTCTTGAAACGGACCATCAAGATTCGCCGCCAGGGACCGCGTAACTATAACCCGCAGGATATTCTCGTGCCCGAGGGTTATGTCGCCGAGCTGGTAGCCAGCGGATTCAACGCGCCCGATCATTGCTGCTTCGACGACAAGGGATTTTGGTACGTCATCGAGTCTGGACACAAGATCGACGCGACGCCACGCATCCTCAAAGTGGATCCGCACAACGGTTCGTGGGTAGTGTTCTTCACCCTGCCGCAAGAGCGCTGGATGAAAGGCGGTGCAATGACCGGCGCCTGCTGGCACGACGGATATCTGTATGTTATGAACACAGATACGTTGCTGCGCATTGACGCGCAGGGCAATATGACCGAAATCGTGACCGACCTGGCCGGGCGCGGCGATCACCAGGCCGGTGTCCCTGTGGTGGGACCCGATCGCAAGATCTACTTTGGCGTGGGCTGCGCGACCAACTGCGGCGTGGTCGGCCCGGATAATTTTGGCTTCGAGTGGCTACCCAAATTCCCAGATTTCTGCGATATCCCCGCTAAAGATATTAAGCTCAGAGGGAATAATTATGAAGCGCGCAACGTGCTTGGCAGTATTAGCGAGAAAGTCCAAACCGGAGCGTTTGTTCCCTTTGGTACTGTCACGTATCCCGACCAGGTTATCAAAGGCAGCGTGAAATGCAATGGCGCCATCCTGCGCTGCAACCTGGACGGCAGCAATCTCGAAGTTGTCGCCTGGGGATTGCGCAATCCTTTCTGCGTGGGATTCACGCAGGATGGAAAGTTATTCTGCACGGAGCACGGTATGGATGAGCGCGGGGCGCGTTATATCCTGGATGACCCGGATGATTTTTACGAGATCCAGGAAGGAGAATGGTATGGCTGGCCCGATTTTGCCTCCGGAATCCGGCTCGACGATCCCTACTGGGGCGAGGGTGGTCATGGACGTTGGCCAGTGCTGGCAGAGTTTCCCAATCGCAACCCGCCGAAGCCATTCGTCTCCTTCGAAACGCACGTCGCCGCCAATGGATTTGACTTTTGCCGCAACACAGATTTTGGCTTTGAGGGGGATGCCTTTGTTGCCTGCTTTGGGGATCTGGCACCGATCACCACGCTGAAGCATGCAACCGTCCCTTCCGGTTTCAAAGTCGTCCGTGTCAACATGCGCACGGGACAGGTCTTCGATTTCGCGGTCAATAAAATGACCGGTCCGGCCTCGAAGTTGCCGCACGACGGATTTGAGCGTCCCTCACACTGCCAGTTCGGTCCCGATGGATCTTTGTATGTCGTCGATTTTGGGATCATTCACATCGCTCCCGAGCGCGGCGGCATCCGCCAGCAAATGGACACGGGCGCACTATGGCGCATCCGCCGGGTGGCCCGGACAAAAGGCTTGGTCCCGCCCGCGCCGAAATCTGTTCCACTGTACTTAATCCAAGGATTGGCGCTTCTCGTAGGAGCCATCGGGATTGGAGCGTTGTCGGTCTGGCTGCTGAGACGGCTTCGCTCTCGACGTAGCTAAGCGATTTCTTTTTAATTTGCAGGTTTAGTAGGCGGAAGAAACTTCCGCCTTTTTGTTTTTTAAGGCAATTATTTGAAATGTGTTATCGAACTTGAAACACCATAGCATGATTTAAACGAGTTCGTTCTTCTTAACAAGTACACAAAAACCAGTCATTTCTAAAGAAATGCATAATTCATTTATAAGGAAAAGGTGCTTTGATGACCGACCGAGACGAAAGAAACGAACGAGAGCGAGAAAGGGAAGAAGAGCGGGTTCTACCACAAGATGCACGTGAAGGTCCCGTGGATCCGTACACCGGTGAGGTAGAGCCGCCGGCGCCGGATGCCTATAAGGTCGAAGAGGTCGTGCCTACCGACCCCGACAATCGCGAAGGCGAAAACTTTTTGATGGAGGAAGAGGACTCGCTCGACAAATTTGTCCTGGATGCCAACGCGGATGAAATTGTCAAGCAGATCGACGACTTCACTGACGACGAAGATGTTCTCGAAGATTTTGCCGAACGCCAGGGTTTGGCATCCGGTGGACGACAGAAGCTGGAAGAAAAGCTCAACGATTACAACGGGATGGATCCCACGTTATCGGGCGGGGATGTGGATGCCGCTTGGGAGGACAGTATTGTCGCCGGCGAGGAGAGCGTTGGTGGCAGCGTCTCCACACCTGATCAGGATATCGTCGATGATATCGGAGAAGCCGCAGGTCTGACCTACCGCGACGATGAGCCGCTCGACAGTGACAAGAAAGTTTTGGACCGCGACCGCAACCGTTGGGAACTTGACCCTGCGTCGGCAGATGAAGATGAGGATGTGAATTTAGATGCCGACCTCGACGACGGAGAGGATGCAAGTCTTCGAACGGGAACAAGAGAATAAATTTTGCCCCGCAGATGATTGTCTGCGGGGCGTTTTTTAATTGTATGTTACCCTGGGTGACAGCGAAGGGTCTCTTCCCTAAGCAGAGATGCTTCGCTCCGCTCAGCATGACACTCCCTGAATTTAAATTACATACCTCAGAATCGCCGCCACATCGCCTCGTCCTGGAAATTGATCGCGCGGCAAGGCATAAACATTGCCGGAACTGAGAATGGTTTGCACGGCGGCGTAATTGATCATGTCTTCGTTCTCAGGCATAGGCTCGGGATCAAATTGAACCGCATCCGTTGCCGGATCGTAGTGTCCCCAGCGCTGCACGCCGAGGGGAACTAGCAGCGTTTCCACACGTCCGCCGATGGCTGCTTTGACAGCCGTATCCAGGTCATTGGTCGCCAGACCATTTTGTTGGCCGTGCAATTCATTGAAGCGGTCGATCGCTTCCTGCTGGCTGCGCATGAAAATCGGTTCGACGATCTTCCAGGCGAGGGAATGCAGTTCCTTGAGGTCGTGTCGCTCGGGGTTGCCAACCACACCCTCTTCAAGTAGATTGCGATAGCTGCTGGCTTGCTGGAAAATGGGAATCAGGTAATCCACGGCGGCGACCACCATCGGTGCAGATTCATCTTCTATTTGCCCGGATAATCCGTTGTCCAGCTCCTGGCAATAGCGCAGGACTTTTTCTTTCTTGTCATCCTCTACGCCCTGCCCGTAATGGATGGCGGGCCGTTCCCCTGCTCCCGTGCCCCCTACTGTATTATCCGTCATGGTTTGAAAGCCAAGATTTTTTTGCTTGTCTTCAATCATCAGAGCTTCTTCCATATTCTTGGGCACGTCCTTGAGCTCCACCTCCTCGATGTTATCTTTCGACGCCCGAAATAATTTGTTCTGGTTGAGGCTCAGTGACAGAATGTAGAAAATCCCGTTGCCGTTCAGGAGCGGCAGAAGCGGCTGGACATAGAAACTTTTCCCTACCACGACAGCTTCCTCAAAATTTGCCGGCAGCCGAAAGGTCCGCGACGTATCTTTGGAAATAAAAACTGCCAGGCCATCACTCGGATTCTGCCAAAAATCCCGGTTGACCAACAGGTCGTTGGCAGACGTTAGCATTTGCTCCACTTCCGGTCGCCGTAGCCCGTAATCCAGAAGTTTTTTCTCGGCTTGGGACAGTAAATTTTTGAGGCGGATAGAATCCTGCTGTTGCTCGTTCCCGGCACGGTGCATCGGCAGATAAATGGAGATGTGCCATTCTCCATTCGACTCAACTAACTGGCGAAGATCCTCTCGTCTTAATGTATCCATAGGCTATTCACCTTTCTTCCGAATTTGGGTTTTGTACAGGCGCGCTCGACAACCCAATCGGGTCGCCTTTCCTCCATATAGCTGAATCATAGAGTAGTACTGTGTTTGGTTGGAGACCTTAACTATATAACGAGCCGAGAACATAATCCGACACGCGGCGGATACAAATCGAGATACAAAATGGACAGTTCTCTTTTTTTGCTGTAAACCATCAACAAGACAAAAAGCAGAGGAAGTTCACGTGAACACCGTGCACGCGCACAGGTTCTTTTGATCTGTAGATTTCAAAAGGGCTGGTTGTTTATTTTGAATAAACGGTAGGGGCGGCATGGTCGGGCAG
>DATHUN010000383.1:0-3098 GCA_035462205.1 Anaerolineales bacterium | reverse complement strand
ATACAAACGCACTCAGCGTCGGACCACGCAATTGGATTTCTTACAGGAAGACCACGACGTTGACAATCACTAACAGGATATTGATAAATGGAAATCGCCGCGAACGGACTGTGTCATATAAAGGAATCATAATTTACATATTCTAAGAAAATATCCTTCTCCCGAAGGACACACCGTATCTGCACATGGTGCAAGTGCCGGGGAGTGCCGCTTCGGGACGATGTGAACGAAGTGGCATACGTTGCCCTGCGAAGCGAAGGATCTCTAACCATTCATACTAACCCGTGTCGAGACTCTTCCCGGCGCCGACCCCTGATTTGCTATGAATTGCCAAGCAATTCAAAAATCAGGCGGTGCTCCTGCGGGGGAGCGACATATAGACTCAATCTTGGGCGGATTCCACATTTTTCGCAGAGCGGAATTTTTTCAATTGTTCATATACGCCGGCGAGAGTCTGTCCTTCACGCATAAGCCCGATCCCACCGATCACACCGCTGTTGATATAGTTATACAGCCTGCCTGTCAGTGCAACAGCGAGTGCTGTGGATTCACTCCCTGCACCAGCCAACAAGGTGACCGCGCCGCCGAACGCTCCTTCGAAGGTGCCCACCGCTCCTGGTAGGGACGGAATCGCACCGCCGAATGCCGCGGCTCCGAGCCCGAACATGCCCCAAACAATCTGCGCCTGTGGGAAAAATGCACGAATGATCAGGTAATAGGAAAAGATCGCGACCACCCAATTCAGCGTCATCCAAAAAAGGAAGCGCAGGAACAACCAGCCATCCGTTAACACGCCTAGACCAGCAAAAAAGGGTTCGAGAAAACTTCCTCCAAACTTTTGTAAAGGCGTCCAGCGCGCGCTGAGTTTGCGAAACAGATCCTGCGCCCACTGATTGTAACGAGCCAGCAGATAAAGTATTACGAAACCGATCAGCACCACCACGCCAACCAGGATACCGATCCGCTGTGTCCCTTCGGCGCTGACGACATAGGGCAAGGCTGCCAGCAGGACAATCGCAGAATATCCCAGATCCATGACGCGCTCGATGACGATGGTCGGGAGGATTTCCATGAATTGCAGATTCGTTTTGCGGCTGAGCAGGAAGGCGCGCCCGATTTCCCCCAGGCGAAAGGGAAGGAAGTTATTCAACAAATAGCCTTCGCCGATGGTCCAGAAGACATCGCTGAAGGAAGCGCGGTTGCGTAACAAAGTCCGCCAAACTACGGCGCGCACCACCAGCCACAGGAATCCGATCGCAAAGGCGAAGAGCAGCAATGGAAAATTCGCATGGCGGACCGCATCCAGCATGGCTCGCAAATCGACAAAATATAAAATTGCGGCAATCAATAAGATACTGACGATCGCCCCCGGCAACCAGCGCTTGATGTCTTTCATAATTTATTGATTACAAAGATCTGAGAAAAATGTCATGCTCCCAAAGGACATCGGGACGATGTGAGCGAAGCGAAGCATCTCTCCCAAATTGCGGTCAGAGATCCTTCGGTCGCGAAAAGCGCTCCCTCAGGACGACATATCCTTGTGCTCTTTGTGCCCTTCATGTTTAAGATTATTCCTCTTCCAATTTCAAAACCGCCATGAATGCGTCCTGCGGGATCTCGACATTGCCCACCATCTTCAAGCGTTTCTTGCCCTTCTTCTGTTTCTCGAGCAATTTCTTCTTGCGGGTGATGTCGCCGCCGTAGCATTTCGCCAGCACGTCTTTGCGCGTGGCTTTGACATTGGCGCGCGAGATGACTCGTCCGCCCGCCGCGGCTTGGATGGCGACGTCGAAGAGCTGGCGGGGAATCAAGTCCTTGAGGCGTGTGATTAAGCGCTGACCTTTGTGATAGGCATCCTTCTCGTGGACAATGGCTGCCAGCGCATCGACCGGTTCGCCATTGACGAGGATCTCCAGCTTCTGTAATTGATCGGGACGATATTCGAGGAATTGATAATCGAGCGAAGCATAGCCTTTGGTGCGCGATTTTAGATCATCGAAAAAATCCACGATGATTTCGGATAAGGGAATTTCATAATCAAGCTGCACACGATGCGGAGCCGGATATTCCTGCTTTTTGAAAATACCGCGGCGCTTGGTCACCAACTCCATGATGGGACCGTAATATTCCGTCGGGGTGATGATCTCGATCGTCATCCACGGCTCGCGGATTTCGAGGATGCCTTCATCGGGAAGTTCTGCCGGCGAGTCCACAGTAATGACTTCTTCGTTGAGTTTCACCACTTCATATTCCACCGATGGCGCGGTGAAGAGCACATCGAGATCATATTCACGCTCGATCCGTTCCTGGATGATCTCCATGTGGAAGAGACCGAGGAAACCGGCACGGAAGCCAAATCCCAGTGCCTGGGAGGTTTCGGGCTGGAAGGTCAGCGAGGCGTCATTGAGCTGTAGCTTGTCGAGGGCGTCGCGCAGCTCGGGGTAATCATCTGCTTCGACGGGATAGATGCCCGCGAAGACCATTGGCTTGGGGGTACGGTATCCGGGCAGCGGCTCCGCTGCAGGAGCGGCTGTTCTTGTGATCGTATCGCCCACGCGACACTCGTGCACGGTCTTGAATCCCGTGGCAATGTATCCCACTTCGCCGGAGCCCAGCGCTTGGACAGGCTTCATCCCCGGGGCGAAGATACCAATCTCGACAGGCTTCATATCTGCGCCGGTTGCAAATAGATGCAATATATCGGTCGATTTGAATGAGCCTTCGAAGACACGAATGTAGGCGATCACACCTTTATACGAGTCGTAATGCGAATCAAAGATCAGGGCGCGCAGGGGCGCAGTATCCGCATCCTTCGGGGGCGGGACGCGCGTCACGATCGCTTCGAGGATCTGGTCCACGTTGATGCCTTCTTTGGCAGAGACTTGAATCACATCGAGCGGATCGATGCCAAGCAATGAGCCGACATCTTCCGCTACTTCGTCGGGCCGCGCCGAGGGCAGGTCAATTTTGTTGATGACGGGAATGATCGTCAGGTCGGCGTCGAGCGCCTGGTACAGGTTGGCAAGCGTCTGCGCTTCGATCCCTTGCGTCGCATCCACCACCAGCACCGCGCCTTCACACGCTTTCAGCGCGCGGCT
>DATHUN010000382.1:0-6037 GCA_035462205.1 Anaerolineales bacterium | reverse complement strand
GAGGTTGTATCGATGTTTGTCCGGTGGAATGTATGATACCGGGGAATCCTGTAAACGAGTGGCCCTGGATCTACATCGACCCCGATACCTGTATTGATTGCGGCGCCTGCGTGCCGGAATGCCCGTATGCCGCGATCTTCCCCGAAGATGAAGTTCCTGCAGCCTATACCGCCAAAGGCGGCGAATATATCAGCCGTGTTGGGTTAACAGGGCATTTCGAAGGAACCAACCATCATGGTCAGCCGATCGTGCTCGATACCTGCAAGCAGTTGGAAGCCGGCGAAGTGGTAGACATGACCCCCGATATTCAACCCAATTACGATTTTTTCAAGACCGGCCCCGGATATTCCTCCAAGGATATCGACACCGGTTTGTAAGTCACGTCTTGGTGAAAGAAGAATCCCGCATTTAGCGGGATTTTTTGTTTAAGGGTTCATCGCCTCGGTCAAGATCTTCTGACCGATGAGTCGCGCAAGTCGCTCGTTGTCCTCTTCGATTGTCACCACAACCACCAGAGGCGTGGCCTGCCAGTTCGGTGGTGTTCCGCCGAGGAACCACGTGACGCTGGATTCATCCCCGGTCGCCCGGCCGACGTGGGACCAGTAATTTGTTCCGCCAGCGGCAAAGGATTGTGCCACTTTGTTCGCTGCCGACTCCTGCACCGCTTCGAAAGGATTCGCTGAAGTTGGTAGAACGACCCAACCCGCTGCCGGCGTGTTGACGGATAGGGCAATTCGTGGCGCCGGCACCCGGCCGTGGTTGCTCAAGGCGGCCGCAGCCAAGGCTGCCTGCAGCGGCGAAAGGAGCAGGTCCTTTGCCTGCGGAGTATAAAATGGCGCCGCGGTCTCGATTTGCAGTTGGGGCTGGCGGTTGAATCCGAAGGCCTCATAGACCGTGCGCAGTTCCTGTTCACTGAGGTCTTTTTTGTCAAAGAAGGCGCGCGTGAAGGGCTCGATCATCGAACCGGCCGGGTAAACCCCCTGGACGGCGCGATTGATCAGCGGTTTCTGCGGGTCCTTGTTGAGCTGGGGTCCGATTTCATTCAGATGATTCGGGTTGAATGTTGGCTGCGAAGACATGACGAGAATCTCACCCGTTTGGGCGTTGAGCAAGATGACGGCACCCGGATGACCAAGCAGCAACTCGTCGGCGTGCTGTTGCAGCGATAAGTCGAGGCTCAGGCGGACATCCAGCCCATGCGGCGACATACCATAGAGCAGGTGACTCCACCAGATTGACCCGGTCGGGTTGCCTTTGTCACCGCGCAGATACTCGTCGAGGGCCGCCTCCAATCCTGATTCCCCGTATACCGGGTTGTTATATCCGGTGATCGGAGCAAGATCCGGGTAATTGTAGACGCGTGTAAAACTCCCAACTTCGCCGACGGTGGTCGTAATCGCCTCATTGTTGCGGTCCAGCAACTTGCCGCGCCGTACATAGCGGTCTTCGATGATGCGGCGCGGATTGTCAGTGCGGGCCAGCAGATCTGGTCCACGGATGACCGCCCACCACCCATTGGCAAGGGCGGCGGTAAATAGTCCTAGCATAAGGAACAGACCCAGTGCAAGATAGGGCTGCGGGTTGGGCAGCGGCGCGGGCTCTTCATCCAAATGGTTTGTGATCAAAAGCAGGCAGAGCAGCGCCAGAAAGGAGGTCAGCAGCGAGGAGCCGCCATAGGAAAGAAAAGGCAAAGTCACGCCGGTTAGCGGAAGGAGGCGCAGGTTACCGCCCAGGATCAGCAGGGTTTGGATGCCCAGATAAGCCGTAATGCCGGCTGCTAATAACCTGCGGAATAGATCGGGAGCGCGCAACGCAGCACGAAGGCCGCGGATGATTAGTATTCCAAACAAAGCGATCAAACCAATCGTGCCGATCAAACCTGTCTCTTCGGCGACCGCGGCAAAAATAAAATCGGAGATGGCAACCGGCACCAATGCGGGACTGCCTAAGCCGGGACCGCGACCTTCAATGCCTCCGTTGGCAATTGCCAGGAGCGATTGGACAATCTGGTAGGCACCGCCGCTGGGATCGTTCCACGGGTTCAGCCAGGCATCGATGCGGGCATGGATAATGTCGATCGCATAATAACCAATCACTGCCACAAAAAACAAAAAAATGACGCTTAGAATGAGGATGCGGCGCTTGCCGGTGGCGAGATAAATGATGAAGGTGTACAAAGCAATGAATATGGAGGCTGTCCCCAAATCGCGCTGAAAAAGTAACAGTAAGATCGCAATTCCGCTCAACAACAGGGTGGGATAGATCAGGGCAAACCCGCGCATGCGGGTGGGAATCCGCTCGGCAAGAAAGGCCGCAAGATAGGCTACCAGCAGCAGCTTGAGAGGTTCCGAAGGTTGGAAGTATACGTTACAGCATCCGAGCCACAACCGCGGACCGTAGCCGATCGGATTCGTACCAAACAAAAGCGTCAGGGCCGTCAAGATCAAGCCACTGGTCAGCAGGATGTATTTATATTTTCGGAGAAAACTCAGCGTGGTGGGAAGTTGAAGCCCGCCCACAATCGCCAGGGCGCTGATGCCCAACCAGAGCGCCTGGCGGGCACCGAAGCCGGTATCCAAACGCCAGACGGTGAGCAGACCCCAGCCACTCAAGAGAGCAGTGATTGGAAAAAGATAAGGATCGGCATCGGGCAGATACCAGGAAATGGATTGATGCACTCGATAGGCGACCACCGCCCAAACCAGGAGTGCCACCCACTGCGACCAGCGAAAGTCCACATCCAGTGTGCGGGCGCGCACGGCAGGCGATAAAGTGATGATCAGCGTCTGCAGGATTAGAAAGCCTGCCGCAAATTTGAGCAGGTTGCCCTGAATGGCTCGATTCATTACAAATACTTATTCACGAGCAGATCCAGCTTTTGCAGTGTCGCCGGCGGAATGGCTTCTCTGTGCGTGATCAGTGCGGTGGAGAGGGCGTGCTTGCAATCGCATTTGCGTTCGGGCTTGAGATTACGTGCCAGCAAACGCACAGCCTGTTGGGCGAGGGCAGTATTCTGATTGAGAGTCTTGATGACCATCTCGACAGTCACCGGTGCTTCACTGACGTGCCAGACGTCGTAATCCGTGACGTGCGCCATCGTGGCGTAGCAGATTTCGGCTTCGCGGGCGAGGAATGCCTCGGGGGATGCAGTCATGCCGATGATGGACATGCCCCATGACCGATATGTGTTGGATTCAGCCTTCGTCGAGAAGCGCGGACCTTCGATCGTGATCAACGACCCGCCGCGATGCACCGTGCCTGCCGCAGCGCGGACAGCAGTTTCCAACTGGGTCGAGGTGTCGCTACAGAAGGGATCCGCGACGCTGATGTGCGCCACCAGACCCTCGCCGAAGAAGGAACGGGCGCGTCCATGCGTGTTATCGTAGATCTGATCCGGAATCACAACATGACCCGGCGCAAGTTCCTCTTGGAGCGATCCGCAGGCGCTGATGCTGATGATGCGTTGAACGCCCAACGATTTCAAGGCATAGATGTTTGCCCGGTAGGGCACTTCACTCGGGGTAATATGGTGACCGATCCCATGCCTGGCGAGAAAGGCGACGCGCAAACCCTCGAGTGTTCCTACGATGATCGGCGCGCTGGGTCGGCCAAAAGGCGTCTCGAGCTTATATTCGCGTGTCTGTTGTAAGCCTGGCATCGAGTACAACCCGGACCCACCGATGATTGCGAGCGTTACTTGTTCGGCCATGGATGACCTCCAGTCCTAGAGCTTGATCGTGGGAGAAAGTTTGTCGTCAGCATCAATGCGGATGCTGAACACGGTATTGCCGCATCGAAATTCATCCCCTGTGATCACGACCGCGGCGGTATTCAATTTCTCATTATTCAAATACGTGCCATTGGTCGAGTTCAAATCCTCGAGCCACCACTGGCCATGATGGTATGTGACTCGTGCATGGTGGGCAGAAAGTGCGTCGTCCATCACCGTGAGGTCAGAGTTCGTATCACGACCCAACATGATTTCTTGTTGCGTGAAATGACGGATGCTTTCCCGACCATCTTCGAGCCGGATATGAAAACTAATGCCCAGTTTTCTCTGGGCGGCAAGCTTATTCCCCTGAAGTCTTAATTCCTGCAAAAGTGTGTAAAATGCCCAGCCTAAAAACGCGTAGAGTGTGATCGCCAATACAAGTCGGATGGCGAGTACAACGGTGGCGATCATTGATCCGAGGAATCTTCAGACTTTTTTGTTTTGCCAGGTTTGAGATCCACCGTGTTCTGGTCCATCACGGCTGTCGGTCTTTCATTCATGCCGGTATCGAATCCAAGAGGCGAGGTATTGGATGTGTCCGAGCGAGACGGTGGGTTATCCTGCCCAAAGATCAGGGCCACACCGGCAAGAGAAATCACATCACCGGGATATAACACTGTCTGGCTGGTGCGCTGTCCATTGACGAAAGTACCCCCGGTGGAGTTGAGATCGAATAAAACAAAGCGGCCCTTGATCGCCCGTAACTGGGCATGGTTGCGCGAGACGCGCGGGTCATCGATCACCAATTGGTTTTCCAAACGGCGGCCAATATTGACAACCGATTCATTCAGCGGATGAACTTTTACGCCCTCGATGAT
The DNA here is from genome assembly GCA_035462205.1 of Anaerolineales bacterium. GTDB lineage: Bacteria > Chloroflexota > Anaerolineae > Anaerolineales > Villigracilaceae > Defluviilinea. The sequence continues at coordinate 1,447 of DATHUN010000382.1, read as the reverse complement.
CAGAAACGCATTTTCAGGAATCCCTGTGATCTCGGCTACATCCGAGCCGGAGGACGTATTCTGCAATCCCTGGGTCTCGCCAAGCGGTTCCAATTTATGGGATGCCACTACTCTTACTTCCTCTGGGGAATAGGTATCGTCAGTGGTAATCGTGACCATCGGTTGACCAATAAATTTCAATCCCACATCCTTGCCGGCGGTCACGATGATATTTTTCAACGTATCAATCGTGCGTGGTTCCTTCCACATCGGGGAAGTTTCTGTCGCAACGATCAAGGTGAAAACGTTCGGAGCCAGCGGGCTGTCATCTTTTTGCTGGACGATATTTTCGCGGACGGCTGTTGCCAGGTGCTGAATGACGCGGTCCTCTAGCTTCAACCCCGGAAGGATCCCCGCCAGTTGATCTTCTACCAACTTTTGTAACTTGGCTTCCAATTGTTCGAGTCGTAACTTCATTCAGAGACCTCAAAACCGCCGTATTCGGTTTTTGGTATTATAGGGGCGAGGCACAAAATCTGCAAGATACAGTGTCCTTGCAGTTTCGGTCAGCGATTCGCAAAGCCTTACCGTTTTGGTTGATGTAATTTTTGATTGCAATTGGGGCAAACCGCTTCCTCTTCAGCGACTGAAAATCCACAATTGGCACATGTGGTTGGATGTGCCTCTCCCATTGTAGCACCGCACGCAATGCAATTGCACGCGCCCAGAGCATTGGCGGTTCCACAGTATTCGCAGCAAATACGCGTGAAGCGTTCGGAGAGGGTATAGGAGGCACCCCGAGCGACTACCGTCTGGTCGATGCATCTCCATATACGATCACTCAACTGGATACTTTCGAAGTCCTGTGCCAGGTCATCGAGCCGACCGATCAGGCTGAACGGATTCCGCAACGCCGAGAAGGCGGTTTGCCCGATGCTTGCCGCCACGCCAAACCAGGCCTGTTCCCCCAAATCCACCATAATGCCATCCTCGATGCTTTCGATGTTAATCGTCATGGCGGTCTGGCCACCAGAGAGTGCCCCCATCCGAGTGGCGATCTGGACGGCCATTTTGTCCGTTGTGCCGACCACCTGCGCCTGGAAATTCCCCCGGTTGAACTGCGCCATCAGTGCATGAGCAATGTCATTTGGCTTGATATTTCCGTGAAAAATTCGCCTGTTCATATTTTCGATTATAATCCGTCTCATCCGCGACGACGATTTGTCGTCGCATTGCATATCTCATGAATGTCTACGTAATGAAACGACTTTGGTTTAAGATTCTCAGGGGGGTTTTTATCGTCACAAGCCTGGGGGCAGGAATGCTTTTTTCACCGAAGCCGGCTGCGGCGTACCAGTCACAGGCAGCGACCCCATCCGATGTTCTTGCCACGGTTATCTATCCGGATCCGATCAATGTCCGCGGTGGGCCGAGTACGGTCAAATACCCGATTGTGGGACACCTGAAT
>DATHUN010000381.1:0-7239 GCA_035462205.1 Anaerolineales bacterium | reverse complement strand
CCTTTCTTTTTGGGAGAAGTCTGCGAAAAAATTGTGCCTTTACTAGAGAGAGCAGAGTGGGGCAGTGATGTCGCTTGTCACTTGGTAAATCCTCATGAGTCCTGATTTTGGAAGGGCTTGGTTTCGCATCGCTACAACCATCACCGTGGTATCCGCCGTCTTAGTTTTTTTTACCCAGCCTGGTACGGCTGAACGAGTCGTGTCTGTGATCACATTGCTAATTGGATTCATATTCATGGGCGCGATTATCCTGTTGATCCGCCGGGACCGGCCTTGAAGGAGGTGATTGACTCAAGAAGTGTATTCCGTTTTTACAAGTGAACGTTAAGTTCCACTCGGTTTTCAAATCTATCAAAGGAGAAGAACCTCATGTCTAAGAAAGTCTCTGTCCTTTTGAGCCTGACGGTACTGCTCACATTGGTGTTGAATGCCTGCGGGGGAGCCGCTCCCGTAGCCACGCAGCCTCCCGCGACGGCCGCGCCCACCGCAACATCCGCACCAACAGAAGCACCAGCGACCGCCGCTCCGACGACGGCGCCAACAACAGCACCTGAGGAAACATTCGCCCCTGAAGTTAAAGCCGTCATTACGATCACACTGCCGAAAGGCGCTACCTGGAGCGATGGCACGCCGTTGACATCCAAAGATGTGGTTGGCACCTGGAACATTTTATGGATGCGCAAGAGCACCTCATGGAACTCGTTATTTGATGTCGTTGCTAAAGACGACCAAACCGTCCAATGGCAAATTTCTACGCCAGGTCCCGCGATTTTGGACGCGATCGTCCGCTCCAACTCGCCGCGCCCTTATTCGCAATACGGCAAATGGATGGATGCCGCAGCGAAGTTCCGCGCCGACAACGCCGATCTCGATGGTGATGAGGTGAAGGCAGCGAATGATGAGTTGAATGCATTCCTGCCCGATGCGGGAGTTGTGTATGGTCCCTATAACATTGATCCTGCCTCTGTCACCGAAGCGCAATTCACGATGAAGAAAGTGCCTACCGGATTCAACGCCGACAAGATTGATTTTGACTCAGTGATTGTTTATTATGGTGACACTGAGCAAGATCTGCCGCTGTATCTTTCAGGCGATATGGATTATTCATCCAATGCCTACAGCCCAGCCAATCTGGATGCCATTCGCGCTGCCAATCCCAATATTGTCGTGCTTGGTGGTCCCGCGACGAACGGCCCTGGAATTTACTTCAATAATGATGTTTACCCGCTAGGGAAAAAGGAAGTGCGCCAGGCGATCGCCTACGCGATTGACCGCGTTGAAAACTGCACAGTTGCCTTCGGCGAAAGTTGCCGCCCGGTCAAGTATATGGTTGGTTTCACCGACGCGGCAGTGCCCACCTGGCTTTCCACGGACCAGATCGCCAAACTCAACACATATGACTATAACCCCGATAAGGCTGCAGAGCTGTTAACTGGTTTGGGTTTCAAGAAAGGCAGCGATGGGATCTGGGTAGATGACCAGGGCAAGAAGATGGAGTTCGAATTAAAGGTGCCGGCGGACTTCACGGAGTATCTGGCGTCCTCAGAGAACGTTGCACAGCAGCTCGCCAAGTTCGGCATCAAAATCAATGTCAAGCCCTATGATTCGGCACAGCGTAATGATATGCACAAAGCCGGTGACTACCAGATGTCGATGGACATTGGAATGCGTTTTACCTACTTCCATCCGTTTGTGTCCTATGACTACAATCTTCGCCCCGGCATTGGTTTCAAGAATGACCCCGAAGCTGCCGAAGGCTCACGCGGCATGGACTTTCCCTACTTGGAGAAGACCGCCGACGGCAAAGAAATCAATATTAAGGACGAGGTAGACAAAATGGCAGAAGGCTTCGATATCGAGGCGCAAAAGCCGCACGTCGCCGATGTTGCATCCATGTTCAATGAGAATCTGCCGGTTGTGCAAATGTTCGAGCGCTATCTGACGGATCCCGTTGATACGCAGACTCGCGTGACGGGTTGGCTGCCTGTCGATGATCCAATTTATAAGAACAACCAAAACAACTCGCCGGTCGCGCGCCAGTTCCTCAGTGGTACGCTGAAGCCCAGTGACACCAACACGGCGAAGGAATTCAAAACCAGCTATCCATATGTGCAGCCACCCAAGGGCAACTACAACCTATACTCGCCAGATACGATTCTGATCAATGGCGCGGTGCTGAGCACATTCCTGTACCCGCCCTTAACTTTCTACGATGTTAATGAAGGAAAATATATTCCGTTCTTCGCTGAGAGTTGGGATATCAAGATTATCCAATAAGTTCCGTTCCCTCTGCCGACGCGGTCAAAAAGACCGCGTCGGTCTACTTCTTTCCAATACGCTTTTGTCGTCTGCTCTACCCACCAATTTCTTCTGATGATATGCCATCTGGCCAACTCTGATCATATCCATGTTCAAATCTGACACCTTCACCCTCGAACAAAAGATCGGTCAGATCATGATCATTGGATTTGATGCCACAACCATGGATTCTGGCCTGCGCCGGATGATTACCGAATATCATATCGGTGGCGTAATTTTATTCGCTCGCAATATCGAATCGCCAAGACAAGTTGCCGAACTCACCAATGACCTCCAAAAAACAACACTGGAAAGTGGGAATCCTGGATTGTTCGTTGCCATCGATCAGGAAGGCGGGCGCGTTGCCCGCCTGATTGAGGATAAGGGCTTCACCGAATTTCCCTCTGCCATGGCAATCGGCGCCACGCGATACCCCGAAAACGCTTATCGCATGGCAGCGGCTATGGCTGCTGAAATGCGCGCGGTCGGCATTAACGTTGACTTCGCTCCCGACCTTGATGTCAATAATAATCCTGCAAATCCCGTCATTGGCACCCGCTCTTTTAGCCCTGACCCAAACAAGGTGGCCGCTTTTGGAACCGCGTTCGGGCGCGGATTGCAGGCGAACGGCATTCTCGCCTTTGGCAAACACTTCCCGGGGCATGGCGATACCGGTACCGACTCGCACATCGATCTGCCGCTCATCCCGCATGATCGGGCTCGCTTGAATCAGGTCGAGCTTGTGCCGTTCGAGGCTGCGATTGCTGAAAAGTTTGCAGGAATCATGTCAGCGCATGTCACCTTCCCAGCCATCGATCCAACACCTGGTTTAGCTGCCACGCTGTCTCGCCCCGTTTTGACTGGTTTACTGCGTGAGGAGCTTGGTTATGCCGGCTTAATCGCCACCGACTCGCTCGAAATGGGCGCCCTCGCCACCAAAGGATTTCCACCGCAGGTTGGCGCATCGCTGGCTTTGAGCGCAGGCGCGGATTTGCTGCTGTTCAATCGCGATCATGGAATGCACCGCGCCGCGTTCGCGAATCTGGTCCAAGCGGTACAGCAAGAAAGAATTTCCGAGGAACAGCTGAATGCTTCTGTGGGGCGGATTTTGCAGATGAAGCAACGCTTTGGGTTGTTGAATCCGGTTCCGGTGGAGGTGGAGGCGGCAGTCACTTCCGTCAAAACTGTGGAGCATCTGGCACTGTCGCGCAAATTGGCGCAGGAAGCGATCACCCTGCTTCGCGATCCACACAGATTGCTGCCGCTTGCGAATGCCAATGCATCCATCATCGTTGAAACTCCTGCGATGCGTGACTTTACCAAAACTCTGGGTTTGGCTGCAACTATTTTTGCTATCGATGCTCAACCGTCTGATACACAAATAGGAGCCATCCTGCATGCTGCCCAGAATCGAAGCCTGGTGATTTTCCCAATCGATGATTTGAATATCAATACAGAGCAATTAAGCCTCATACAAAAGCTGATAGATAGGGGCTGCCCGGTCATCGTCCTTGCTCATCGCCATCCCTTTGATGCTGAGCTGCTTCCCGAAAGCGCGACAGTTCTTGTCAGCTATGGTTTTAACCCGCCCATGCGCGAAGCGCTAAGGGATGTATTACTGGGAAAGGCTCTGCCTTTAGGAACCTTTCCCTTCACGATGAAATAGCCCTCTTGATGCCAACTCTTGTTCCATTTATTGCTTCTCATCATCCTGGCGTAATTCATCTATGGAATTCCGCAGCTCATCCGGATTACCCGATCAACGCGCGTTTTCTTGCCTATAACACGATGCCCTCTACAGGCGAAAGAATCGAAGGTCGGGTTGCAGTTCAAAACGATCAACTGCTAGGCTTTGTGTTGGCATGTGAGGTGAAGGATAGCGCACTCGGCTGGATCAGTGCGATTGCTGTACATCCGTCTGCGCAACGAGAAGGTGTTGGATCTATGCTGCTCACTTGGGCAGAAATATGGCTGAAAGAAAAGGGCTGCAAACGGATCCGCGTGGGTGGTAATCTGCGCCCATTTTTGCCGGGACTTCCCAGTCCCTCCTCCGAGTTTGGGAAGAGGGCAGAAGGTGAGGAAGCACTATTGTTTTTCACCAAACGTGGCTACCAAGCTTCACCCGACCAGCCCTATGAATACGACATTGCCCGCAGCCTGAAGGATTATCAGCGGATCTATTCCAAACCCGCTTACACGGACCTGTCTCCTATGCAGCCCGGCGAAGAATATCTCCTTCTCAATTTTCTGCATCGCGAATATCCGGGCCGTTGGGAGTTCGAAGCCCGCGAGTTTGTCAAAAACCACGGGCGGGCTTCTGACTTCCTGTTGCTGCGCGTTCATGATGAAGTGCATGGTTTTTGCTGGCTAACCCTGCCCGACTCCCAGCGCCCGATTGAACGGTTCTACCCGCAACGGTTGCCCCAGCTGTGGGGGCAATTTGGTCCGTTGGGATTGTCGAAAGCCATCCGCGGGCAGGGGGTGGGCGGTTATTTGATCGATGCGGCTGCGGTCCATATGCAATCGCTCGGTGTGGATGGTTGTGTAATCGACTGGACTTCCTTAGTGGAGTTATATGGCAAGTTTGGGTTCAGCGTGTACAACCGGTATCTGAGCTTATTCAAGATGATGGGCGAGGATTGATTAGCGATGATAAATTTCTCTAAAACAGACTCGATTCTCTCCCAGGCAGTTGGAACCATCACGCCAGCCGCGCAGTTGGTGATCCGTCACAATCGTGCGGTTGTGCATGAGGTAGCGATGGGATTCCTTGACCCGGAGACCAAGTCTCGCCCGGCGAATGCTGAGACACTTTTTGATCTAGCATCGATCACCAAGTTGTTCACCACGACGGCGTTTATGGCGCTCGTCGAGCAGGGGAAAGTCTCAGTGGATGACCCAGTATGTAGTGTGCTGCCCGAGTTTAGCGGCGTGCGTTCGATTCAGCCGTATGAAAACCCTCTAGCTTGGGGTAAAACCGTCAGCGTGACGGACCGGCCTGGCAGCGTGGATGCTGACAAAGTCACCTTCCGCAATCTATTGGCGCATAACTCCGGGTTGCCCGCCTGGCGCGCCTTCAAAGATCAGCCCGACGCCGAATCCGCTATACGGTTAGCACTTGGCACTTTTTTTTCGTATCCAACTGGGGAGCGGGTGGTGTACAGTGATGTTGGTTTAATCCTGCTTGGTTTAGCGGTGAGCAGGCTCACAGGAAGTCCGCTCGACAAGACTATTGATCAACGAGTGATCAAACCTTTGGGACTGACTGCCCATTACCAGCCAGCTGCTCCATTGCAGTCGACTCAAAATATTGCGCCCACCGAGTTTTGCAAATGGCGTGGACGACGCATTGTTGGAGAAGTGCACGATGAGAGCGCATGGCGGCTGGGTGGGATAGCGGGGCATGCCGGGTTGTTTGCTCACGCCTACGATGTGGCTGCATTCGGGCAAAGTTTTCTCGACGCGTCGTTGCTGCAGCGCGACCTGATTGCCGAGATGACGCGCTTACAGGCGGAGTTCGAATACACGCGGCGCGGGCTGGGGTTCGCGTTGTGGAGCCTGGACCCCGAAGCCAGCAGCAACCCGTTCAGCCCCGCCACGTTCGGGCATACCGGATTTACAGGTACCTGCCTGTGGATTGATCCGTCGCGTGCTCTCGTAGTTGCACTGCTGACCAACGACGTATACAACGGGCGCGAAGGGCGTGGCATCGCTGACCTGCGCGTGCAAATCCACCGGGCGATTGTGGAAGGTGTAGACGGTTCATGATTGTCATCGGCTTGATGTCGGGCACCTCTGCGGATGGCATAGACGCTGCTGTAGTACGGCTGGAGGCAACGCGCCCTTCTTTGACCTGGGAAGTGCTCGGACACTCTCACCACACATTTACCCGGGAACTGCGGGCCGAGATATTCGCTTGTTTCCGGCCGGAAACCGGTTCTGTGGACCGCTTGTGCCGATTGAATTTTGCGCTTGGACGGGCTTTTGGCGCGGCGGCGTTAGATACAGTGCGCGAGGCAGGCTTGTCGATGGATGAGATCGATCTGATCGGCTCGCATGGGCAGACTCTCTGGCACGAGCCGCCAACTGGTGGTGGGACAATTGGCCCCGTTGAGCAGCAAGGTGGAATGGGTTCGACTTTGCAACTGGGCGAACCGAGCATCATCGCCGAGATGACCGGTGTGCCGGTGGTGAGCAACTTCCGCACGCGCGATATGGCGGCCGGTGGTCAAGGCGCTCCACTCGTCCCGTTGGCCGATTCGTTGCTGTTATCGCATCCAACAAAGTTTCGCACCGCCCAAAATATTGGCGGGATTGCGAATGCAACGTTCCTACCGCCAGTTTCTGCCTTACAGGCACAAAGCGCACTCCAGGATCTTAGCGGTTCGATAAATGGAGTTTTCGCATTCGATACGGGTCCCGGCAATATGCTCATCGATGAAGCCGCGCGCCTGGCGACGGATGGCGCCTGGAATTATGACCACGATGGCAAGCTGGCATCCCAGGGGCGCGTGGATGATTCCTTGCTGGCGGGTTGGATGGCGGAACCGTTTTTCCACCGAATGCCGCCACGTACCAGCGGAAGAGAATTGTTTGGTGCACAGCGCGCCGCGAAATACTGGTCGCAAGCCAGTCGGCGTGGACTTAGACCGAATGACATCGTTGCTACATTGACTGCGCTGACTGTCTGCTCGATTGAGCATGCCTATCGGACATTCCTACCCACTTTTCCGGAGGAAGTCATCGTCAGTGGTGGAGGTGCGCGCAATCCTGCACTGATGGCGATGCTTGCCGAACGGCTGGGGCCAGCCCGCCTGACTACTTCAGAAGAATATGGACTGAGCATCGAAGCCAAAGAAGCCATCGCTTTTGCGGTGCTGGCATACCAGACCTGGCACAGACGGCCCGGCAATATCCCTGCCGCCACAGGTGCGTCTCATG
>DATHUN010000380.1:0-1940 GCA_035462205.1 Anaerolineales bacterium | reverse complement strand
CGGGGTTTTGTTCCTCATACGGTTTGATGGTTTTGAAGCTGCGGTATAGGCTGAAATCATAGACGAGTTTGAGGATGCCTGAAATAATAAACGGCGCCCCAGCAAGTGCGGGAATACCGATCAGCGGAGCAGAAAACAAAGGCGCCAGCGACGCACCCAGAGTCCGTGCGATACCGGTCACTCCCGCCGCCGAGGATCGTTCCTCGGGGGAAACCACAGCCAGCGTGTAGGATTGGCGCGTCGGCACATCCATCTGCGAGATGCTGAAGCGCAGCAGAAGTACGGTGATCGCCAGCGCCAGGTTGGGCATGAGTGGGACCAGGATCAGCAATATGTTTGAGGGAACATGCGTGAAAACCATGGTATTGAGCAAGCCGATCCGCCGTGCAATCCAAGCTGCAGATAGGGCAGAGATTCCGGCGAGAATATTCGCGCCGAAAAAGATCGCGCCCAGCGTAGAAGGGCTCACTCCATAACGAAGATGGAACCAGTAGGCAACAATCGCCTGCACCACGAATCCGCCTGCGAATGCATCCACCGAAAAAAGACCGGCGAGTTTCAAGACTGTACGATTTGAGGCGCCCAACCCAAGCAGATTTATCTTTGTAGCTTCATTTGCATTGAAGACCACTTCCACTTTGGCGGATACGAAGTTGAACAATACGACAAGAGCAAACCCCAGGATGGCATAGATCAGGATGATGTAGCGATAACTTGCTAAGGCCGGGACACCCCTGTTCTGCAAAATCTGCGCCAACCCGCCACCCGCCAGGCTACCCAGGGCGGTGGCAAGCGATCCGGCAAGCTGGTACCAGGCAAAGACTTGCGTGCGTTGTGAACCGGGCAAGGTGTGTGCCAAGGCGGATTGTTCAATCGCAAGAAAGGGTCCCACTTCATTCCCACTCGGGCTTATCACGCCGATGGTGGCTGCAAAGAGCAGCAAATAAAAATTGCGCGTGAAGGCAAACAGGATGCCAGCCAAAATCATCAGCGCGGCGCCGATCAACAACATGCGTTTGCGACCGACGCGATCTGCGCGCGTTGTTATCCACAACGATATGAATGTGTCGCCCAGCAAGGTCAGCGTTAGCAGCAATCCGATTTGCGAATCGGACAGCCCCAATTCAGCAAGATACAAGGCTAGGATGACTGCCAACAAACCATACGAGAACATCCGTACGATGCGGGTTGCAAACAGCAAGCGGATATCGGATTTCGATGACATCATTCAACCGAGGCGTTTTTGACGACATCCAGCTTGCACCAGGCATAAAGGGCATCATAGACATCGAACTGATGCCCCAAATTTTCCTGATCGTCGGGGAAGCGCAAACTATATCCGCTGGCGATCGCCTCTAAGCCGCGCGCGATCGGGTCGGTGTCAATGTCTTCGGCAACGTCCGCAGCATGCACGATCTTTGCGAGGCGCAAGAGTGCTGGATCTTTTAGCTCATATTTCAAAAGAATGGATTCAAAGGAGCAGCGTCCTTCGTGGTGACCAAGCTCTACGCCCGGAGCATCGAAGGGAATCGCATCGTTGTCCTTCGAAGCTTGGTCGATTTGATTTTTAGGTACAAATAGAAATTCTGCATTGCTATCGATGAAACGTGTAATCAGCCACGGACAGGCAACACGATCCACATGGACATGAGAACGGGTAATCCAAAGCATGACAGCCTCCTATCAAACAGAATACATCAATGGTATCTCATTAGAGAAAGAAATAGAAGCGACTGCCAGGGACAAAGCCTCCGGCACCGCCGACGTTCATAACCTGAAAAGAACTAGAGCCGCCTCACTGGCAGCTCTAGTTCTTCACGAAGGGAATTCAATCCTTGTCGGAATTTCTACGGTCCTCTTTGAAGGATGTACTGCTGTACATCCACGTTGTATATCACCTCATACAGCGTAAAAGAGGCCCAAGGTGTGCCCTGGTCGAG
>DATHUN010000379.1:0-11641 GCA_035462205.1 Anaerolineales bacterium | reverse complement strand
ATTGCAATACTGTAAAGGAAAATGCTGTACCTTCGAAGCAAATTATTGGTCATGTTGTCACTATCCCGTTGCTTGGGATTACCATACTTTATTCATCGAAGAGGACAACATGCAAAAGGCTTTATACACAGTTCTATTTCTGGGTGCACTCCTGGTTTCTCTAGTGGGCACCGCTGCCGCTGCACCGGTGGCAGCCAAATCCGCTACATTGGTCAGCGTCGATTACGCCACACTTAAAGGTCCGGTGTTCACGTTTGATGTAACCGGCAAATTCTCCAGGGCGGAGCTTCGGGGCAAGCTGCAGGTCGTGGGTGGAGGCGAATACGGCCTCTACTGCACGCAGGTGGATAGCGATACTGTCACCTGCAATTCTTCAAAAAAGGTTGCTAATGTTAGTGTAACCCTGTTCTGGGGCGGATCGACCTTTTCAGCGTATGTACCCGGGCCTTCCCAGTTTTGCTATGACATCTATGATTGGGATGCTGCACCTGCCAATGCCTGGGTAAACTATGGTACCTTTTGCCAGGAATCACGAGCCCAATATGGTGACAGTATGTTATGGGATAACCCGGTGTTCGGTCCCAGTCTCTATCAATACTTGCCTGAGAGCCCCGATCAGGATTGGTGTCCTTTCTACAGGCCCGGTGATGCGTACTACTACTACCATTGCGACGGTCAACCTACGTAAAGCGATAATGCAGGAAATATATGCTTAAACCAACTGCCCGAGGACAAACGTCCTCGGGCAGTTTCCTATCTATTTTGGAGACTAAGCTGCCAGCTCCGGTCGGAGGTCGTGCCAGTTTGTCACTTGTTCAAAGGCGTAGCCGGCATTCAATACCTTGGAATCCGCCCAGGCGCGCCCAATAATTTGCAGACCGACCGGCAAACCTTCCCCCGTAAAACCACAGGGCAGGGAGAGTGCCGGCAAACCGGCCAGGTTGAACGGCGCGGTGAAGCGGGTCAATCGTCCTGCTTGTTCAACTGCATCATGCCCTTGGATGGTGGGGGCGGCGATCGGCGTAGTGGGCGTCAACAAGAGGTCATAGTATTCAAAGAACTGCTCGCATCGCTTGCGGACCTCGGTCTGTGTGCGCCGGGCGAGGATATAGTCTGTTGAAGTAGTTTTCGCGCCATCCTCCAGCCGCCGTCGGATATCTTCCCCAAATAATTCGGGATGCTCGCGCAGGCGATCGCGATGCACTGCGGCGCCATCCGACTGGGTCATAATTTTATTGGCGAGAGCAGCATCACGCATCCAATCCACATTGACTTCCTCGAGGGGACATCCCATGGCTTCGAATACCTTTGCTGCCTCACAGACCGCGCTGACGACTTCTGGATCGGCGTCTTCGATATAGTTCCCGGTGCCCAGCGCGATCCTTCTTCCTTTCATATTGTCCACTAGATGACCCAGAAAATCACCGGTCAGCATCTTAATGGAGGCGGGGTCGAGAGGATCGTATACCGAAATGGACTGCAAAATCAATGCAGCATCTTTCACGCAATTTGTGATCGGACCAACATGATCGAGATTCCAGGAAAGGGGGAATACGCCGCGCAGGCTGATGCGCCCGTGCGTGGGTTTGAATCCCACTACACCGCAAAGTGAAGCAGGGATACGGATCGAACCGCCCGTATCCGTGCCAAGGGCGCCAAGCGCCATCCCTGTCGCCACAGCAATAGCGGATCCGCTGGACGAGCCGCCGGGGATGCGCGTGATATCCCAGGGATTACGCGCCGTTCCATAATGGGGATTATTGCCCGTTACACCCAGGGCGATTTCATGGGTATTTGTTTTTCCCATGATGATCGCGCCTGCTTGTTTGATCTTCTCCACGACAAATGCATCGTTCTCCGGAATGTGATCGACAAAAAATTTCGAGCCAGCCGTGGTTCGAATCCCGGCCGTCTCGAACAGGTCTTTGAGTGCAACCGGAATTCCGCGCAGTGCGCTGGTGAGCGGATGCACGGTCGCCGGGAGCTGCGCCTCGAGCGCGGACTGTACATCGATGACGGTGATAAAGGCATTGAGCTGCGGGTTGAGTCGCTCAATTTGACGGAAACAAGCTTCGGCCAGGTCCTGAGTCGTGGCGTTTCCCCGATGGAGTGCCTCGAGAGCGGAAGTAATGGTGTATATATCGCTGTCCATATTCCGCATTATAAATCCCATCTCGTCTTTTGAAGAAAAAAATGCCCCAAAGGTTTATCCCTTGGGGCATTAAGCGATTGAATCTGTTTAGAACAAACCGACCACTTTACCGGTGTCGAGGTCGACGTCGACATCATAAAAGACAGGGCGTGTTGGCAGGCCCGGCATGGTGCGCATTGTGCCCAACAGCGGATACAGGAAACCTGCACCTACAGAGGCGCGAATGTCGCTGATCGTAATGCGGAAGCCACGCGGCGCGCCTTTCATTTCCGCTTTATCGGTGAAAGAAAGATGCGTCTTCGCCATGCAGAGCGGCAGATCAGCAAAACCAAGCTTGCTGAACTGTTCAATCTTGGCCTCGGCTTCGGGTGTGTAATCGACGCCATCCGCGCGGTAGATCTCACGAGCGATCGTCTCGATCTTTTCCTTGACAGGGATATCTAGCGGATAGAGAAAGTTAAAGTTGCTGCGCTTTTCGCATGCCTTGACCACGGCTTCTGCCAGAGCAACTGCACCCTTGCCGCCTTCCATCCAGTGGCGGGAGACCACCGCGTCCATCGCACCCGCTTCGAGGGCGGCCTGGCGAACGAGTTCCACTTCGGCGGCAGTATCGGTGGCGAAGGAGTTAACTGCGACAACCACATTCACACCGTACTTGAGGGCGTTCTCGATGTGCTGGACCATGTTCGGTAAGCCCTTCTCCAGCAGCTCGAGATTCTCATCAGTGTATTCGGGAGCCAACGGCTTGCCGGCGACAACCTTGGGTCCGCCGCCATGCATCTTGAGGGCGCGGACGGTAGCAACCAACACCACGAGATTTGGCGTCAGGCCGGAGTAGCGGCACTTGATGTCCATGAACTTTTCCATACCGATATCCGCGCCAAAGCCGGATTCGGTGATGACATAGTCGGAGAGCTTGAGGGCGATCTTGTCGGCGATGATGGAAGACTGTCCATGGGCGATGTTGGCGAACGGTCCCGCGTGGACGATGGCTGGCGTCCCTTCGAGGGTTTGCATCAGATTGGGCTTAATGGCATCTTTCATCAGGACGGTCAACGCACCAGCCACGCCAAGATCTTCAGCGGTGATGGCTTCGCCTTGCCTGTTGACTGCCACCACCATGCGTCCGAGGCGATCGCGCATGTCTTCGAGACTGGTGGTCAAGGCGAGGATCGCCATGATCTCGGAAGCTACTGTGATATCGTAACCAGACTTATGCTCGAAGCCAGCCTCATCCTTGCCGCGTCCGACCTCGATCTCCCGCAAGAAGCGATCGTTGACGTCGATCACGCGCCGCCATTGCACACCACTATAGTCCATGTCGAGGCGGGCAAAACGCCGGCGCTCTTCAGGTGTGAGCTCATTCGGATCCATCTTCTCGATGCCGAGTTTCTTTAAGCGGCGTAGCATGGACGGTGAGAATCTACGGTTTCCCTTTTTATCCGGCGGACAAAGGGCGTTGAAGAGTTTTTCATCATCCGGCGTTTGCATCTCGTGAAGGATGCGCGCATCTAACGCGGCGGCGCACAGGTTGTGGGCGGCGGTAATGGCGTGAATGTCGCCGGTGAGATGCAGGTTGAAATCTTCCATCGGGATGATCTGTGAATAACCGCCGCCCGCCGCGCCACCCTTGATACCGAAGGTCGGTCCCTGCGAGGGCTGGCGGATGACAGTCATCACGCGCTTGCCGAGGTGCGCCCCTAACGCCTGGCTCAGACCAACCGTCGTGGTCGTCTTGCCTTCCCCGAGCGGGGTGGGCGTGATGGCGGTGACATCAATGTATTTGCCATTCGGGCGTTTTGCCAGACGGTTGAGAATTTCAAGTTTGATCTTTGCCTTATACGGACCAAAAAGTTCGAGCTCGTTCTCCTTGATACCTAATTCAGCAGCGATTTGAAGAATCGGTTTCAATTTGCCGGCCTGTGCAATTTCGATATCCGACGGGACGGGTTTCAACAGTTTAAGTTTTGTAGGCACGAAGGCTGTCTTCTTGCCGTTCTGACCATTATTGGATGCAGACATTACCTTTTTGGCTGGTGACTTCTTCACAAGTAGTTTCTTCGATAAAGCCTTTTTGATATTCAATTTGGTTGCCATAGGATCTCCTTTGCGCTTGATTCTTCGCCAATTATCGAAACTTTGGGCAGCTTCCGCAATTGTCATACGTCCCCATTTTTTGGAATTGTGTCACACCCAGACCTATTAAAAATCTCATAATGCACTGATTTCCGTACCCAGCATCTCGCCTCTCAGGGCACGGCTGATATTTTCTGCTTCGGTCCCGGAAAAAATCTGGATTCTTAGCCCGGGAGTGTCCTGTGCGAGTTCAAGCATTTCCTTTACTTTTGCTTCCATGCCACCGGTGACGTCTGCTGCGGCCGATTTGCCGATGCCATGTTTGAGCCCTTCAAAGATTTGAGGAGTGATTCGTTTGATCTTGCGCGTCCGGGTGGGAAAATCCTCCCAGACGGCGTCTTCGAGCCCGGCGAGCAGAATTCGCTCGGGATCAAACGCCTTTACCAAGAATGCAAACAGGTTTTCGGTCGAAAGGATTGTGCCGCCGCGCACTTCATCAAAGACCACATCGCCAAAGACCACCGGGACAAGCCCCGCCGCGAGTGCCATGCTGATTGGCGTCGTCTCCCAGACGGCAACCCGTCCATCGCTTGCAATCACACTGGAGGACGGAGGCAAGGCAATCGCCTGTACGCCCGCCTTATGCAGGGCATCCATCACAAAACGGTTTAATGAAGAGGCTTGATACCAGACCTCGGCGAATCCCTTCCAGTAACTTTCTTCGGTTTGATCCCGGTCACGATGGATCAAAGCAGAAGGAGGCGGGTAGCCATCGCGGGTTTTGTACTCGCTGGCAGCCACATGTCCGAAAGAGCCGGCGCCATGCCCGATCAGGAGGCGCAGATCCGGCTGAGAATAGAGCGTGTTCGCGATTTGCCTAGCAAGATCGTCCATCACATCCAGTAGCGGCGTATATGGAATGGCTTTATCTGTGATCAACGAGCCGCCGAGTTTGAGGAAAACAAGCTCCTTCATGCCCCTATTTTATCCCACTCTGCCAGATATAAGAGGCAGTATAATCTCGGCGTTATGAACATCAGCACAGCCACCTGGGTCATTGTCGCTGTCTTGGCCGTTGCCGCGTTGCTGGCTGCGCGAGCCGGGATTCGATCTCTTCAATCGGCGCGGACGGTTGTGTTTTTTCGGACGCGCCGTGCGCGGATGATAGCAGGTCGTCAATGGCTGGTCGTCTCGTTCGTACTGTTGGCAATGACCTTCGCCTCAGCGGTCTACGGCAAACCGGTCGCCAACCAGATTTTTTCCCCCACGCCTCCTGCTGTTGCCTCTTCTACTTTAACACCTTCTTTGGTCAATACGAATAGTCCCTTGGCAACGCCAACGCTCCAAGGAATTTTGACCGCCTCTTCCACCTCATCTCAAATCGAGACGTTTGCGAGTCAAACCGCGGCTCCGGCTGTGACCGCTTCGCAGGCTTTATCCTCCCCGACGGCGGGTTCGGCATCATCGACAGTGACGACTGCTCCCACTTCTAGCCCGACTGCTGATCGCCGCATCCTTGCTACAGCGGCAACGCAGACTGCGCTCAAACAGGCCTTTCTCCAGGCACTTTCTGCCACGCCAACGCTAACGCGTACGCCCGTTCCCACTTGGACGCGCACACCCACGCGCATGCCGCCTCCGACGTGGACGTCCTCACCAACACACACGCCGCGCCCAACATCTACTCTGACTTCAACATTCACCATGACGTTCACTGCCACCATGACAATCACTCCAAAACCAACGTTGACGGCAACCTCAACAAAAACACCCATCCCCACGTGGACTGCTTCTCCAACGAAGACTTCTGTTCCATCGCCTACGCCCTCTCCCAGCCGAACACCATCTCCAACAGCGACGGCTTCGCCTTCGCGAACATTTACGGTGACCCCTTCCTTGACCGCTACGGCAACATTTACGAGAACGTCTCTTCCCACGACAACTCCC
This sequence comes from Anaerolineales bacterium, assembly GCA_035462205.1. Taxonomy (GTDB): domain Bacteria; phylum Chloroflexota; class Anaerolineae; order Anaerolineales; family Villigracilaceae; genus Defluviilinea. Next base: position 5,466 of record DATHUN010000379.1, on the reverse strand, counting down.
TCACTGACAAGTACTCCAAGCCCGTCGCGGACTTTAACTGCGACTCGCACAGTTGTGCCCAGCGCTACGGCTTCGCCCTCCCGAACACCTACCTCTACCGTAACAAGGACACCTATTCCCACACTGCCCCCGTCTTTGACGAGCACGGTACCTCCCACATTAACCCTTACTGCGACTCACACGCAAACCATTACGCTAACACCTTCACGCACTGCAACGAATACAGTAACCCTGACTAGGACCCCGTCACGCACGACAACATTTACACCCACATTAACACTGACTCCTTCAAGAACGCCGACGAAGCCTCCGACAACGACGAACACATCTACGACCACACCGACCCAATCGTTGACACCCACGCCCAATCTTGGCTGTGAGCGCATTGAATTCATCAGCGATGTTAACGTTCCGCGTTATTCTGTTTTCATGCCGGGTTCTTCTTTCACGAAGGTCTGGCGTTTGAAAAACGTCGGAACATGCACCTGGAAAACCAACTATCGCCTCATCTTGGTCAGTGGTGATTTACTGGGCGGGCAAAATTTGATGCCCCTGCCTAAAGCGGTTGCTCCTGGCGAAAGCATTGATCTGGAAATGAAGTTTAAAGCACCGTCGCTTCCCGGCATTTATCGCGGATATTGGCAAATCAGAACTGATAAGGGAGAGATTTTCGGTACGACGGTCAATGCAAACCGTCCATTTTCGGTTGTCATCAACGTCGAAACGCCTCAGACTCAGGAAATGGTTTACAGCTTTGCTCGAAATGTCTGTTCTGCGCAATGGTCAAGCGGAGCAGGGAATATCAGGTGTCCGAGTGGCGGCACCAATGCCAATGGCTTCCTCCTGCGCTTACCGGCCACGCGCCAGGAAGATGGATCTGCGCTCTTCCAACGTAGTTTCCTGCTTGCCCCGCAGGATGTGTTCAACGGTTATATTTCTGGCGTCTATCCATCCATTAAAGAGGAGCGCGGCGATCATTTGCAGGCAATACTCCAGTGTGAATACAGGGCGACCGCTTGTAAAGTGATGTTCCGCGTCGACTATCAACTTGCGAATGGTACGGTCCATGAATTTTGGGAAACCAATGAACAATATGATGGAAAATCATCCAACGTGGATATCGATCTAAGTTCTCTCGCCGGGCAGGAGGTACATTTCGTATTGACGGTGCTTTCCGTAGGACAAGCCTCGGGAGATCGCGCTGTCTGGGTGGAACCACATGTCGTCCGCTCCGCGCCGCTGCTCACGCCTACAGCAACACCCTAATAGGTCACCTGCTATAATCTTTTTATGGATATTCGTGCGGGCATCATCGCCGCGGTTGTCATCCTGTTTGTCGCCTCGTTATGGATCTTCCGCTCGGGGTTCCGAACCTGGCGTTCAGCAAGACGACTGACCTTCTACCGCATCCGGCGGCAGCGCGAGCGCGGCGCCTGGTACACACTTGCAGTTGCTTTGCTGTTCCTCGGCGCGAGTGTTGCCCTTGCGCTTTATGGCGAGCCTGTCGCTTATCGTTATTTTCCTCCTTCGCCCACGCCATCCCTTATACCCACAACCACTCTATCGCCTACCATTACACTTTCGCCGACTATTACGCTCTCTCCGACCATTACAAATACACCCTCGGTCAGTGATACGCCGACTATCACCACTACACCTTTTATTCCACCGGCGATTGAAGTTCTATTCGAAAGTGAAGTCACGCCGAATCCAAACGCGGTGTTCAGTCCACTTCAATTTACACAGGATTGTTCGAACTTCAACGAATTTACTGCCGAAACGGTGTTCCAAAACCCCATCACCTACATGTGCGCCGTGTTTTCCTACGACCAGATGACACCCGGTGCGCAATGGTCGGCGCTGTGGTATCGCGATGGCAAGCTGGTCCATTACGAAACCCTGCCCTGGGATGGGGAAGTGGGCGGTTATGGCTTCACCGAATGGGAAGCACCCGCCAGCGAATGGCTGCCTGGCACCTATTCAGTGGTGATCTTCGTTGGATTGGATTGGAAGCAGGAGGGCCAATTCCTGTTGCAAGGCGACGCGCCGACTCCGCTCCCCACGAGGACGTCCACATTCACTCTCACTCCCTCACGGACGCCGACAGCGACAAGAACTGCCACACCATCTCGCACACCTACAGTCACGCGGACACCGAGCCCGACCCAGACCGCCGGGGTGACTGCTACGCCTTAGCCGAACCTTGCGTTGAGCGGAGTGCGCGATCGTTATCATCGTCGACGATGTGCGATTTCTGGATATTTAAAGGAATTATTTGATGACCGAAAAATCATTCCAAGATTACTACCCCGCTATCTTTGCCCACTGCTATGGCTGCGGTCGACTCAACGAACATGGACACCAGATCAAAAGCTACTGGGACGGCGACGAATCCGTAGCTCATTATCTGCCCAAGCCGTACCATATCTCCATTCCTGGCTACGTCTACGGCGGATTGCTCGCCTCATTGATCGACTGTCATGGCACCGGGACAGCCGCTGCAGCGCTGTATAAAGCTGCGAAGGAGCAGCATCCGGACGCCGAGCCCAACACACGTACTCTCACCGCTTCTTTGCATGTTGATTATTTGAAGCCAACGCCACTCGGCGTAGAATTGGAGGTGCGCGGTAAAGTAAAGGAATTGAAGGGAAGGAAAGTGATCATCGAAGAATGGATCATCGCCAACAGAGTCATCACGGTGCGCGGCGAAGTGATTGCGGTGCAAGTGCCCGAGTCGCTGGTGGAGGAATTGGTCAAGGGGAAATAGTATATATGGAATTGTTTCAGGGCTATACTGATGAATATACTGGGGAGTCCATTGAGTTAAACTAGACTTCCGAGGTTTTAAAACCTCGGAAGTCTCATTCTCTTCTCATTCCAGTGTCATGCTGAGCGCAGCGAAGCATCTTTTGGATTGTGCTCGAGACTGTTCGCTGCCGCTCAGAGTGACACTACTTCTTCGCCGGCTTTGCCATTTCCTCTTTCACTGTGTGATACAAATTTTCTGCCTTCAATTCACTCAAGGCATAACATGGCGCCTTGAGATCATTCGCCAGTTGTTAGGCGAGACCGTGGTTGCAGGCACGATGGCCATGCAAGTGCCCGAGTCGCCGGTGGAGGAGTTAGTGAAGGGGTAGGCAGAATAGCTATTGCTCAAATTGGGGGATAGTAAATTGGACATTTCGACGTATAATTTAACTGTCCAAACAAGGTGGAAGAAATGAGTTCAAAGTTCGCGCTCGTCATTGCGAATACAGAATATCAAGATGCAAGTTTGGCAAAGCTGACTGCACCGGGAAAAGATGCAGAGGAATTTGCTCAAGTTTTGCGCGACGCTAAACTAGCTGCTTTTGACGATGTGCAGGTTCTCTTGAATGAAAGCGAGAGCAAGATTCGACGTGCCATTGCCCGCTTTTTTGTGAACCGTAACCGTGATGACCTCCTGCTGCTATACTTTTCCGGTCACGGAATCCGAAACGAGCAAGGGAAGTTATTTCTTGCTGCCCAGGATACTGAGATTAATATCCTCGATGCTTCAGGGGTGCCGGCCGAGTTCATTACTTATGCCATGAACAGTAGCCGCTCTCAGCGTCAGCTATTGATCCTAGATTGCTGCAACAGTGGAGCATTTGCATACGGTACAAAGGCTGTCAATGCTGTTGGAAAAAGCATGGGTATCGGCACCGCGTTTGAAGGGAGTGGTTTTGGCCGCGTGGTGCTGACTGCTACAGATGCCACCCAGTTTGCCTGGGAAGGGGACAAAGTACTTGGCAATACCCAGAAGTCTGTTTTTACTCATTTTTTGATCGAAGGTCTTAAAGGGGAAGCGGATCGAGACGGGGATGGTCGCATTCACATCGATGAGCTCTATGATTATGCTTACGAACAGGTGGTACGCAGTACTCCCAAACAAACGCCAGGCAAGTGGTCTTATAAACAGCAAGGCGATATTGTTTTGCGCGAAAGTATACCGCCGAGCGAAGTGAAACCTGCTCCATTGCCTAGTGAACTGCTCGATTTGCTTTCGCATCCCAACCCCAATGTACGCAAGGTAGGGATCCAAGAATTGATAACTCTTGTTAATGGGGCAAATCCAGGTCTTGCACGCTCTGCACAAGATAAATTGCGTGAGATCGAGCAGGAGGACGATAGTTTGACGATGCGCAGGATTGCACGCGCTGAATTGGAGGCGCGTGCAAGAGCATTAGACAAGACGATAACCGATCAACCTTCAACGGAAGGTTCATCAGACCGTCCAGTTGTGGAGAATCCTTCACCTGCTCGTATTCCTGAAATAGATCGCAAACAGGATAGAGAAACTGAGCCGCCTGTTTTTGCGTTGCCACACACGGGCTCACCCATCAGCTCAACCGCTGTACCAACACCTGCACCGAAAATAACTATCCCAGATCTAAATTGGCGTATCCTGGGTGGGGTCGGAGGGGGGTTGCTAGTAATCACGTTATGCATGTGGGGCATCGTAAACCTTTGGAATAATTTTCCCGCATTTCTTCCCGAATCAACGCCCACCTTCACACCTACACTCACGCCGGCGTTCGCAGCCACGAAAACGAATTCACCTGTAACGAATACACCCGCAACGATAATTCCGAGTGAGACCTCCATACCGACGCTTCCTATTGGTTCAAGCATGACCGGCAAGGATGGCATGACTCTTCTATACGTTCCCGCGGGCGAATTCACAATGGGAAGCGACAACGGTGACGAAGCGGAAAAACCCGTTCACCAAGTTTATCTGGACGCGTTCTGGATTGACAAAACTGAGGTGACCAATAAGATGTATTCTTCGTGCGTGGAGGCTGGTGGATGTGAAGAACTGCCGGACAAGAGCTCACATATTCATTCCAATTACTATGGCAATTCGAAGTATGATAATTATCCAGTAATCCATGTGGATTGGAACATGGCGAAGACGTACTGCGAGTGGGTAGATCGACGCCTGCCCACTGAAGCGGAATGGGAAAAGGCTGCTCGCGGGGTTGATGGTCGCATCTATCCGTGGGGAAATAGCGCGCCCAGCGCAAGTTTGTTGAACTTTAACAATAAGGCAGGCGATACAACGGAGGTTGGCGCGTACCCTGATGGTGCCAGCCCTTATGGTGCGCTGGATATGGCTGGCAATGTATGGGAATGGGTGGCAGATTGGTTTAGTGACACTTATTATGCCAGCTCCCCAGAATCCAATCCACTAGGTCCAGATTCGGGCCAGTTTCGTGCCTTGCGGAGCGGTTCGTGGTACTGGGGTGAGCATTATGTCAGAACTGCTTTCCGCAACAGGGTCGATCCGACAGGGCAGGACTTGAACATTGGTTTTCGTTGCGCCATGAGTGTAATTCCATAAAAGCAGAATTCCGAATTCTCTGAGAATTCGGAATTCTTGTTATCTTACTTCTTCGGCGGCTTTGCCATTTCCTCTTTCACTGTGTGATACAAATTTTCTGCCTT
>DATHUN010000378.1:0-2279 GCA_035462205.1 Anaerolineales bacterium | reverse complement strand
CCGCGATCGACTCACGATGCTCACTCGCCAGGCTGCGAAAGAAATGATCGATGGGGGTACGCTGGCCGCGCGGCTCTGTGAAATCAGCCGTTTCCAGGTGCGTATCCGTGATGACGATGCTCCGATTGGGCGGAATGACATACACATGATCGGCTTCCACCGTCATCCTTCGGGTCACCTGACGGGTGGGCATTTGGGTATGTTGTTGCAGGAGCTCTGCCAGATGACTTTCATAACTGGGGTGAAGGTGCGTAATGACCACGAATGCCATGCCGGTATCCGGTGAAAGCGCGTCAAAAAACGAGTTCAACGCGGTTAGCCCACCCGCAGACGCGCCAATCCCCACAACCGTTAGACCTTGAGTCCGGTTTGTGGGTTCTGCAGGCTTCTTTGCTTCCAGCGTTTTTAGATTCTTGGTCGTCTTGGATGTGGGGGATTGTGGTGACTTTTTGTTTTTTGAAGCCATCTTCGTGCAGGTAGTTACTTTCTTTTCATTGATTGAATTTGTAACCTTGTTGTTTTATTATACTCCTTGCGCACGGCAACTAATAGCTTCAATCTATGAGCGGAGTATAGCCAAACGTAGAGCCTTTTCTCAGTAGATATTTTACTTCACTGAGGAAGATCAATCTTAATGGAACCATCCCTGATCCCGTCGATTGCCTGCTGGATCTGGGCTTTCAGATCGGTGGGAATCTTACTGTCCCATTCATGAAAGGGGGCCAGTCCGACGCCGCCATTTTGCAGGGTGCCGGTGCTGATACCGGCTTGGACAGAACCATCGGCAACCGTCTTCAAGTAGTTGTAGACAGCGATGTCCACGTTCTTCATTGCGCTGGTGATCAGTGCCAACTGGAGCTCGGGATCGGTGATGTACTGGTCAACATCCGCGCCAACGGCCGGCGGGTTGTTCCTTGGCAGCCAGCAGAGCACCGTTAACGGCGTCCCCGCCAATGCCGAAGAGAACATCGCAGCCATTGCCGATCAGCTTTAGAGCGGTTTCCTTCCCCTGGGTGGAGTCGTCGGAGGAAGGAACGTTTTCATCCGAAGTCTTAATATTAATGAAGTTATTCATAAACTTCATCTCCGGGCCGGCTTGCCAGGTGGCTCCCTTACTGCGTTTCTGGAACTGTTCAATTGCAGACCACGACAGTATCTGCGGTAAAGCTGCCATCAGGATTTGGGCCCCCGACGAGCGTTACTCTGTATCCTATTTTCAAATCGGATAGCGATGCGGAGCCTGCTGAAGTTTTGATTGTTGCCTGGTCCGAAAGGTGGACGACCTGATCACTGCCGTCGTCATTTCGCTTTATAGTAAATTCGTTGTTTCCCACGCTGACAATCTGCCCGTTGCCGCCGGTGCCGCCGCAAAGATCTCCGCTTTGGAGAATCTCACCCGGGGCGGTCGTTGGTTGAACCGGTATTGCGGTTGCAGCTGGAGTGGTCGTTGGCTGAACTGGTGCAGCAGTAGGTGCGTCGGGCGCGCAGGCGGCGAGGAGCATACTGGCCGTTAATAGTACGGACAGAACAAGACAAAGCTTATTTGACGTTTTGATTTCCTTCGTTAGGTCATTCTGAGGAGCTGGCGTTCTTCCAGCAACGACACAGCACCGGCACGCAGGGCAGGTGAGAATCTCCCTCGCGCAAGCCGAGATGCTTCGCTCCGCAACGAACGCTCCGCTCAGCATGACATGTTTGAGCAGTTACAAATTTTCTTCTTTGAGCGTATCCACGATGTTGTCGTTGCGGATCATCGCACCCGAGACCATCATGGTGGCGAAAACGATCGCCAGGATGCCCAGCACGCAGGCCGCGATCGCCCACCAGGGCAGGCTGAAGGCGAAATAAATAACCCCGCCAAATTGTTTATAGATCAGGAAGGAGAGCGCGATCCCGATCGGCAGCCCGTAAAGCAGGGCGGTCAGCCCATAGAACAGGCTCTCGTAGCGCAGCATGCGCACGAAGCCGCCCGGCGTCAGCCCGACCGACTTGAGCATGGCGATCTCGCGCCGGCGCAGCTTGATGTTGGTATCCAGGGTGTTAACGATGTTGGTGACCCCGATCAGCGTGATCAGCGTCAGGAACCCGTAGAAGAACAGGTTGGTCATCAGCGTCTGCAGGGTTTGGCTCTTATTGAACTCCTTCATCGAGTAGTACGAGAAATTGCCCCCCACCGTAGACTTGTAGAGCCGTTCGATGGCTTCCACCGCCGCGTCCGGGTCATCGCTCTTGACGGTCATGTGCCCGTTATTGGTCGGGCCCAACTGCTCCATCCGGTC
>DATHUN010000377.1:0-5333 GCA_035462205.1 Anaerolineales bacterium | reverse complement strand
GCTTTGAAAAACAATTGATGCCAAATTATGGTTTCACGGATGACCAGATCAACGATATCGTCGCGTATATCAAGACGTTGAAATGAGTGTTTAGGAGTTAAGAATGAGAACCAGACATCCTGTATACTTTGGGCTTTTGCTTCTGATTTTGGGTGGAATCATTGGGTATGGTATCGGCCTGGGCATCGACCTGCTGGTGAGCGGCACGTTGAACTACAACGGTTCCGTTGCCTCCGCGTTTGCACTGTTGATTGCCGTGAGCGCGTTCTTCTTTGGGCTGTATGGCTACCGCGGAATCACGCGCGGGCTGGTCTGGCAGGTGATCGGTACGTTAGCCGGTGGACTTTTGATCACGGGTATACGCGCCGCGATGGGCTTGAAGACCGTCTTTGGTCCATTCTTCTTCAGCGAGCCTGCCTGGGTGTTCGGCGCTCTGGTGGGTGTGGTCTCGTTCCTGTTCGGCGTGGGCGTGGTCAGCGACTGGATGAAATGGGCGCGCGGCTTGGACACACCCGAACATCATGAGGACCCTCCCACCTGGGAAAAATATTTTGGTGTTTCCCTCGATCATAAAGTGATCGGTATCCAATACACAGTAACTGCGCTGGTGTTGCTCTCAGTCGGTGGTATGTTTGCCATGATCTTTCGCACGGAACTGGCTGAATCCCAGTTACAGTTCCTCACGACAACATTCAAGCTTTTCGACCAGAATGGGCCACAACTTTATAATACTCTCATGTCGCTGCACGGCATGCTCATGATCATCTCAATTCTGCTCGGTATTTCGGGCATGATGAACTATGTCATCCCGCTGCTGCTGGGTGCACAGGATATGGCGTTCCCGCGCATGAACGCGTTCGCGTTCTGGATTGCCGTTCCCGCGGCGGTTCTACTGTTGATGAGCTTGATTCTCGGCGGCTTCGATACTGGTTGGACGGGTTATCCGCCTCTTTCGGCGCGTGCCCCAATCGGTGTGCAGATGTTCTTCTGGGGCGTTTTCACGGCTGGTTGGTCCTCCATTCTCGGTTCGTTGAACATCATCGCCACGGTCGTGCGCATGCGCGCCAAAGGCATGACTGCCCTGCGCATGCCGATCTTCGTCTGGTCTTCGATTGCGACATCCATTATCGCTCTGACCGCGACCCAGTTGATCGGTCTTTCCTTCCAGTTGGTGAGTTTCCAGCGCCTGTTCGGCATGGGCTTTTTCGATCCCGCAAAAGGCGGCAACCCGGTCTTGTTCCAGCACATGTTCTGGTTCTACTCGCATCCGGCGGTGTACGTGTTCGTGCTCCCGGGTCTTGGTATCATTTCCGAGTTACTGCCGGTGTTTGTGCGCAAACCGCTGTTCGGCTATCGCTGGGTGGCGATGTCATCGCTCGGTATTGCGCTGGTCGGTTTTTTGGTTTGGGCACATCACATGTTTGCTTCCGGCATGAATGAATACTTGCGTGTGCCCTTCATGTATAGCACGCTGCTCGTAGCTGTGCCGACGGGTGTAAAGTTCTTCTCATGGGTGGCGACCCTGTGGGGCGGCAAGATCGAGACGCCAACTCCAATGTTGTTCGTGCTCGGCGCGATTATTGTCTTCCTGCTCGGCGGTCTCACCGGACCTCCGCACGCCACCGTCTCCGTGGACCTGCACCTGACCGATACATACTTTGTGGTCGGTCACTTCCATGACACGATTTTCGGCGGCTTTGTCTTCCCGTTCTTTGCCGCGTTGTATTACTGGTACCCGAAAGCGACCGGTCGCCGCATGAACGAGTTCTGGGGCAAGGTCCATTTCTGGCTGATGACCCCCTCGTTCCTCGTCCTGACTTTTGGGATGATGCGCATTGGTCTCGTTGGTATGCGTCGCCGTATCGCAGACTATGACCCAAATCTCATGGGTGACCAAGTTTTGTTCCGGCTCTTCAATCATGATTTCCGCGGGATCGACTTAAGCCATCTCATCTTAACAGTTGCAGGTTATCTGATCGCTATTTCCGTCCTGATCATGTTCATCAACATGGTCTACAGTATTAAGCACGGTGAGAAGGCCGAAGGCAATGTTTGGAATTCCCGCTCGCCCGAATGGCAGGTCCCTTCGCCGATGCCCGCCCATAACTATGCCATTCCATTCCGGGTCGTTGGCGAACCCTACGATTACGGCTTGCCTGGTTCGAAGTATGTTGAGTTCATCTCCGAGCCCGATTATGCTCATCCGGAAACTGAACATACAGAAACGAAGTCACATTAAACTTTGGGGCAGGAACTAAAATGATACAGACACAAATACACGATAATCGCGGCATGCTGGGACAAGGTCTCATCATCTTTGTCTACCTGGCCGTGCTGACGATCCTCGAATACTTTGTCGCGATTGCATTTGATGCAGTTCCGATCCTGGTGGTTGTAGCAGCCATCAAAGCCGCGCTGGTCGTCTGGTACTACATGCATATCTACCTGCTGAACTTGGAATCACATGTCGAAGAGGAAAACTCCTACGAATACAAAGCCGCCACGAATCGCCTTGGGCTGTGGCTCTTCCTTGTTTCCGACTCGTTCGTCTTCGCCGGGTTGATGATCATGCGCATAAATTTGCTGGGATTGACCCGTCCGCACTTGAACCAGTTCCTTGGACTGATCGTGACCGCCGTGTTGTTGATCTCATCATTCTTCATGAATCGTGCCGAGACCATGATGCATAACGGCAACCGCCAGGGCTTCCTTCGAAATGTGATAATCACCTTTGTCCTGGGGCTGGCATTCGTAGTTGGAGTTATCTTCGTCGAGTGGCCGGGAGCCATCCGTGAGGGTGTCACGCCCAGCGGTGGACCTGCTGGTGCAGCATTCTTCATGATGACTGGCATGCATGCATTGCATGTTGTATCCGGTCTGGTCCTTCTGATGATCGTGTACCGCAATGCGCGCCGCGGTCTGTATGATGAGAAACAATATCCGGTAGAGGCGGCCGCCGTCTACTGGCACTTCGTGGATCTGGTCTGGATTTTCTTCTATCCTGCTTTGTATTTGATCGGGACCGCGATCACATAGCCTTGTTGCTTCGGGTAGAATTGAATAAGCAATGAAGAATCGGGGCGGCCGGTGGGTCGCCCCGTTTTCGAGTGTAAAAGATGTTGAATGGATTGGCGGAGAATATGCCAACAAATGTGCTGATCAAACGCGTGATTTATTCACTGCTCTTCGGTTTGCTGTTGGGCGTCGTGATTGCAGAAATTTCGTTTCTCTTGCTGCATGAGACCGCCCGGGCACCTCAAGAAATCACGCTTGTTATTCCAAACGGGACGGCCGAGCAAGTGGCTCGGGGAGAGCAACCTCCAACGATTCCTGAGAATATGGTTTTTGTAGTCGGTGACACGCTGCTTGTCCATAATGAAGATATTGTCGATCACAAGCTAGGTCCTTTGTTTATTCCGGCGAAGTCCTCGGCGCACCTCTCACTCGATACGGAAGAGAGTCTCGCGTACGAATGTTCATTTCAGCCGAGTAAATACCTCGGACTGGATGTCCAGGAAGCAGTAACATTCTCCACACGGATGTATGGGATTATCGAAGTTGGACTTCCATTGGGAATTCTCTTCGCCCTCTATACCGCGATCATGCCTGTAAAGAAAAAAGAACATGCTCCTGCGTAAGATGTTTCAACGCAAGTGGATTTTTGCCACGTTCTTGGTTCTGGCGGGGACGGCACTTTGCATTCGTTTGGGGATCTGGCAGCTGGACCGCCTCTCCCAGCGCCGCGCTTTCAACCATCAGGTGACATCCATGCGTGCCATGCCCGAGCTTGACTTGAACCAGCAGCAGCCTGCCGATATTGCCCAAATGGAATGGCGCCCGGTTAAGGTAACTGGCGAATATGATTTTGCCAATCAATTCGCGCTGCGTAATCAATACAACGGCGACCAGTATGGTTATCATCTGCTCACTCCGCTCCGCTTCGACGAGACGGCTATTCTCGTGGATCGCGGCTGGATTCCCGCCCAAAATGATTCCACGCCGGCTGATTGGCGGAAGTACGATGAGGATGGCACGGTGACCGTCGAAGGGCAGCTTCGCGCAGGGCAAACGAAACCCCGCTTCGGCGGCGTGACAGATCAAATCCCGGCAAACGGAAGCAAGCTCGAGGTCTGGAACAATGCCGATATCACCCACATTGCTCGCCAGATTCCCTATCCGGTCCTGCCTGTCTACGTTCAGCCGAATGCCGGTATTAACGACACGACGCCGCCTATCCCGTTTCAGCCAGAGATCGAGCTGACAGAAGGTCCGCATTTTGGATATGCTCTGCAGTGGTTTACATTTGCCACGATTTTATTTGTTGGATACCCATTCTTTTTGCGTAAGCAGGAAATAAAATGAAATACTCCTTGAGATCGTCTTTTGCCCGGTGGGTGTTTGGATTGCTCCTTGCCGTTCTCGCTGTCACCGTTATGGGGCGTATCGTTGCCCTGACTGGAGCTATCGCTTATTGTGATGGATTCCCGTTCTGCGCTCCAAGCCATCCCTTGGGATGGTTGAAACAGGCACACATCCTCTTTGTGGGCATCGCTTCGCTGACCATGCTCGTTGTGCTTCGCAAGGCATGGCGTCAGCAACGCAAGCAGCGCGTATTGTTGCCGCTGACCACCATCCTTGGCGTGATGTTCTTCGGGCAGGCACTGGTTGGCGCGATGCAAGTGACCCAATCCTACCCACCGCATCTGGTGTTGCTGCACAGGCTGACGACGTTTGCCTTGTGGGTTTCGCTTCTGCTGCTTGTTTATACTTCGGGAAAATTAGCTGAAGATTCCAGGGAACCGATTCAACTGGACTGGCATCAACGCACCAAAGACTTCATCGCCCTTTCCAAGCCCTTGATTGTCGGTTTGCTCCTGATCACAACCTATGGCGGGCTTGTAATGGGTATGCACGCCTGGCCATCCTTTTCGCTCACCATGTGGACACTACTCGGCGGCGCACTCGCAGCAGGCGGCTCGAGTGCCTTGAACCAGTACATCGACCGTGAGCTGGACAAACATATGCAGCGGACCGCCAAACGTCCCCTCGCGGATGGACGACTCACCGACGCGGAGGGACTTGCCTTTGGTCTCGCCCTCTCATTGATGAGTTATTACATCCTGGCTTGTTTTGTCAACGGACTTGCGGCGCTGCTTTCATTAGCAGGGATCATTTACTATGTGATCCTGTATAGTCTCTGGCTCAAAAAAGCGACCGTCCAAAACATCGTCATTGGCGGTGGAGCGGGGGCGATCCCACCGATGGTTGGCTATGCGGCGGCAACCGGCAATCTCGATTGGGCAGCATGGATCCTATTTGCGATCATCTTCATG
>DATHUN010000376.1:0-13079 GCA_035462205.1 Anaerolineales bacterium | reverse complement strand
GGATTCTTTGTGAGCGCGGAGAGATTCGAACTCTCAACCAACGGCTTAAAAGGCCGCTGCTCTGCCGTTGAGCTACGCGCCCGGCAATATAGCGGACTGCATTCTAACATGGGAAATATTCACCGTCAACGTAAGACACCTTGTTATAATACCGTCTATCGATTCGGAGGTTCCAATGGCAGATATGTTACATGTAAACGAAGAAACATTCAAAAACGAAGTTTTGGATTCCAGCGAGCCTGTGCTGGTGGATTTTAGCGCGGTCTGGTGCCAGCCCTGCAAAATGCTGGACCCGGTCGTCAAGCAGCTGGCGGGCGAATGGGATGGGAAAGTCAAGGTCGTCAAGATCGATGCTGATGAGAACCCGAATCTTGTCATGCAGTTTGGCGTGATGGGCATCCCCACCCTGTTATTCTTCAAGGCCGGTGAGATCAAGGAACGTATTACCGGCTTTATGCCAAAAGATAAACTTATCGCGCGTTTTAGCCCCCACTTTAACTAATGTAGTCTCCTCTTATAGAAAAAGGACACGAAGTTTCGTGTCCTTTTTTTAATTCGTTCTCAACAAATTGTTCAATTCATCAAAATTTACGCGGGAGGTCAAATCCATGCTCAACGGGGAGACGGAGACAATTCGTTTCTTTCGGAGCACATATACATCCGTGTCCTCGGGCTCATCTTCCAGTTGACCTGCTTCCCGGTACGTGATCAAGCCAGGTTCACTTAATGAGACGCGTTCGGTTGCCAGCGGCTCATAATATCGCTGTCGCGAGACGCGGGTCAATTGCCAGGGAGTATCCACCGTTGCATCGGAGGGAATGTCCACCTTAAGCACATCGACATCGGCAGGAAATTTTTTCTCCAACAAGAGCTTTGCAAATCGATAGGTGAACTCTGCCGCAACTTGAAAGCTTAATTCCTCCGAGTATGACAAGTGATATTTTGGATCGGCTTCCAGCGAAACCGCCATGGAAGGAATTCCCAACGCCGCACCCTCGAGTGCCGCGCCGACGGTCCCGGATATGGTTACACCAGTCGCCACGTTTTCCCCATAGTTGATCCCCGAAACGACCAGGTCCGGTTTGCGTTTCATCACATCCAGCACGCCGTAAAGCACTGTCTGCGCCGGACTCCCGCCGACGGAATAGACGGTCCAATTCTGGCCGTTGACTTCGACCTGCTTTTCCTCAATGATCCCGTCAGACGTGTTTGGCAAGCTGCGGCCCATGCCCGAAGCCTGATCGCGCGGCGCGGTTACGGTGACAAAACCCAGTCTAGAGAGAGAGGCCGCCGCCGCCCAGAGGCCGGGCGAGAGAATCCCGTCGTCGTTGGTTAAAAGAATTTGTGGTTTATTTGTAGACATACATTTCCCAATGCAGCAAATAAAAAAGGAGCGGTTCTTCCGCTCCCGGTGAAGGCGCCCTCGGCGCGACTCGAACACGCGACCTATTGCTCCGCAAGCAAGCGCTCTAATCCACTGAGCTACGAGGGCATTACACTGCGCTGGCGCTTAGTGCCAGTGTTGGCAGGCGGGGATTTTAATTCATAATCAGGGACAGGTCAAGCCAGTGTATGTTTTTTCTACAATTTTCTTAGAGTCTTATCAGTTTATGAGTGCCAAGCGGGCTTCGGCGCGTGCAATTCCTGTAAAATCCGCGCATGGATTCCAGGTGCGCAGGCGACCACAGATTGCGGCGGGGAAATGAAATCCTCCTGGCCCTTCACATTAGTAACACGCGCACCCGCCTCCAAGGCGATTAAGCCACCTGCTGCCACATCCCAAGGGTTAAGCGATAGCTCCCAAAAGCCATCGAAGCGCCCTGCAGCGACATAACATAAGTCGAGCGCCGCGGAACCCAGACGCCGCACGCCCTGGGTCAGTCTTGCAAAGTGTACAAAGTTGGCAAAATTATCCTGTTCGGTATTCCAGGCATCGTACGGAAATCCTGTCACCATCAAACTCTTTTGCAGTTCCGTGACGGAAGAGACTTGCAGCGCTTTTCCATTCAGCCAGGCGCCGCCACCGCGTTCGGCCGAAAACATTTCATCCCGCAGCGGATCGTATACGGCACCGAGCTGCAAGCTTCCCCTAGAAGCATAGGCAATTGAAACACAAAAAATCGGAATATGATGAGCGTAATTTACTGTCCCATCGAGAGGGTCGATGTACCAGATATGCTGGTCGCTTCCCTGAATAATGCCACTTTCTTCGGCAAAAATATGGTGATCGGGGAATTGTCTGCGCACCTCGCCAAGCAAAAATGCTTCCGATTGGTGGTCCACTTCGGTGACCAGATCGATGACTCCTTTGTAATTGACCTGGTGTTCCTTGCTATACCCGTCGCGCAGGATCGTCCCGGCTTCGCGCGCCAGACGTTCAATTTCGGAAAGAGTTGGTCCCATTATTTTTTCAATTCGTCAATGGTTTTGTAGATATCGGAGAGCTCATTCTGGATCGCGTCGCGGTCGCGCACCGATTGTTTGAGCAATGCTTCGAATGCTGGCTTCTGATCGGTGGGCAATGTGGGCAGCAGCCGCTCCGCGCGGGCGATCTGCGTATTCTTATGGCGCAGTTTGTTTTCGAGCCGTGTACGGTAGCCTGTATAAAACCGTTCCATATCGAGTGGCTGGGGCTGCGAAGGGAACTGTTGTGTAACGAGTTCAGCGACGGTGAGCAAAAAGTCCTCCGTATCGATAGGCTTTTCCATAAAGCGTGCCGCGCCCAGACTCAAGGCAAAATCTTTATCCTCTGGTGTGACATACGTGGCAGAAAGGAACACCACCGGGATATGCCGAGTCTCCGGTTTCAGCCGCAGCTTTTGGACGAAAGCATATCCATCCATTTTGGGCATCAGGATGTCGGTGATAATCAAAACCGGTTTTTGGCGGGCAATCACTTCCAGCGCCTCTTCCCCGTTGCGTGCTGTCAGCACAGCATAGCCTTTGAATCTTAATGTGACTTCAAGTAATTCCAAGACGTTCGGTACGTCTTCGACGATCAGAATGGGACCATAGAGTGTACTCATAGGCGTATTGTACCTTCTTCTAAATGAGAGACAAGTGCGGCTTAATTCTTTGACATGAACCTGTCACCGTCATATCAACTTTGTAATGCAAGATACGCAAGCGACCGTCCTCGGCGCCAAGAACATAATTACTCTCATCCACCCCAAATACGTGAGCCTAAGGCCGAGCGGATAAATTCAACTGCCAGGATCGCGGTCTGGTTTTGAACATCGAGGATCGGATTCACTTCGACCAGATCCATGCCGGCAAGCTTTCCGGTTTCGGCGACGACCTCACAGGCGAGATGTGCTTCACGATAGGTCAAACCACCGGGGACAGGAGTCCCTACACCCGGCGCGTGACGCGGGTCGAGCGAGTCCATGTCAAAGGATAGATAGATGCCGTCCACGCCGCGGCTGACACGGTCAATGGCTTTCTCCAAAGCAGCAACCATGCCAAGGCGGTCAATCTGTTCCATGCTCTGGACCATTACGCCGGCTTCATGCAGGTTGCGTTTTTCGCCGGGGTCAAGATCTCGCGCACCAATGACGGCGACCCGTTTCGGGTCCAGAACCGGAGGCGCATTGTCATCCCATAAACAGACCAAGCGCGGATCGCCCATCCCACATAAAGCGGCGAGAGGCATCCCATGAATGTTTCCGGAGGGAGTGGTTTCGTGCGTGTTGAAATCGGCATGCGCATCGATCCAAATGACGCCCAGCTTCTTATATTTTGCCGCGCCTCGGATCGACCCAGCCGACAGGCTATGATCCCCACCCAGTACCAATGGAAAGCGACCAGCTTGCACCGACGTCGCTACTGCGCCGGCAACCCGCCGTACCATCGGGAGGATGCAATCGATATATTTAAGTCGCGGATCGGTAATGCTGCATGTTTCCGGAATGGGGACTTCGATGTTGCCTTTGTCGTCGAGTGTATACCCCAACTCTTCAAGCTTTGTATGCAGATGCGCATACCGGATCGCGCTGGGACCCATATCGACGCCGCGACGATCTGCACCAAGGTCAATTGGAACACCCATAATATCAATTTGCATGTCGCCTCCAGTGGCATGATTTTACTTGCAGACTGAAATTTTCCACACCGTTTCCACACAATGTCAGGAAGGAGGGATCAGCAGCTGCCGGTGTCTCCTTGGCTTTTATGCCGTTCGATAATAGCCGACATCCACTGAATAGACCTGTCCTCTTTTGATCACCTGCTTGACCAAGTTGGTCCCATAGCGATAGCCAAGATGACGATAATCGGGCACGGATAGGATTAGCATGTCGGCCTGTTTGCCGATCTCGATCGAGCCGATCGTTTCGGACCTGCGAATGGCATGCGCGGAATTAATGGTCGCGGCGGCGATGGCTTGGGCAGGTGTTAATCCCATATAGCGACAGGAGAGGGCAATCGCCATCTGCATCGACTCATTCCAAGAGGTACCGGGGTTGCAGTCCGTAGCCAGAGCGAGAATTGCATCCGCTTCTATTAATTTATGGGCAGGCGTATATTCTATTTCGGCAAGTCCAAAAGGTGTACACGGCAGGGCTATAGCAACGGTATCTGATTTGCCCAAGGCAGCAATATCCGTGTCCGAGGTTTTGACCAGGTGATCGGCAGATGCCGCACCCAATTCAGCCGCCAGCGAGGCGCCACCGAGGTTCGCAAACTCGTCGGCGTGAATCTTAAGCGGGAAACCAAGTGATTGGGCATTGGTCAGGATCTGGCGCGATTGTTCCAGATCGAAGGCTTTATCTTCGCAAAAGACATCCACAAACGGCAGAGGTAAGCGCGGTGCATGAGTCTCCCACCACTCTTTGAGCATCGGCAGCATCGTCTCACAGATGAGATCCGTGTAGCCCTGTGAGTTGTTTTTGTACTCAGGTGCAATGGCGTGCGCGCCGAGGAAAGTAAAGGCGAGGTCGAGCGGGGTTTCATCATCGAGGGCAAGCAAAGCTTTGAGCAGGCGCAGCTCGGTGGCGGTCTGTAGTCCATATCCTGTTTTCGCTTCGACAGTGGTCGTCCCATGCGAAAACATCCGCAGAAGACGGGGCCGCGTCTGTGCGATCAGTGTTTCGATCGAAGCCGTCCGCGTCGCCCGGACCGTGGAGATAATTCCACCACCTGCGGCAAGGATGTCGAGATACTTGGCGCCGGACATCTTCATCTCGAACTCGTTGGCGCGATCCCCTGCCCAGATGACATGCGTGTGTGGGTCCACAAAGCCGGGCATGAGCACACAGCCATTTGCATCGAGCGTAGGCTCGTTGGGATAAGAAGCTTTGAGCTCCGTAGTTGTGCCAACCGCAAAGATTTTTTCGTCGCGTATAACGACCGCGCCGTTTTCAATGATCCCCAGCGTACCGAGAGAAATTCCACGTTGAGGTCCGTTTGCAAGAGTAAGGAGTTGGGAGGCAGAGTGGATGAGCATATTAGAGAGTGTAGGATTAACTGGTGCAGTAATTTAACCACAGATTGAGTCAGGAAGACAGATAAAGCGCTTGACAGCTGTGCTACACTATTATTATCTTTCGCCATTTGATCATTGACAGGCGGTGAGTAATGGGCAATGATTTTCCGGGTCTTATTGGATTCCGGTATTCCAGTAAAAGGCGAGAGTTCACTCGGCAGATCTTCGGATTTGACGAGGAGGAATTGTTTTTCGAGCCTTACCACAGCTAAGTTATGCATTGGAATGCGCGGACGAATCACGAACATGAATGAAGAACTTAGTTTTTCATAGTAGTTATCTGGTTTGCCATCACACGGTAGAGAATTATGGAAATTGAATTCGTAGCGACCAATCAAATATCGAATTTACAACTTGAGAGTTTCCAACAGTTGCGCGGGGCTGTATATCCAGCGGAAGTACTGGCGACCCTTCCTGGCACGCAATTCGTATGGGCAGCACCGCAATGGTCCATTCTGGTTTGGGATGAAGATGAACTTGTCTCGAGAGTCGGGCTACTTACGCGCCAGATTCTCAGTAACGGAGAAACTAAGCTCATCGGTGGTATTGGTGGTGTGATGACACATCCCGATAAACAAGGAAAGGGATATGCCAGTCAAGCGATGAAAGAAGCAGCCAAAAGATTTGATTCAGAATTCGGTGTTGCGTTTGCGCTTTTATTCTGTCGTCTGCATCTTATAGAATTTTACAAACGGCTGCAATGGAAGCCGTTTGAAGGTCAAGTTTTTGTCGAGCAGCCTCAGCGCCAGATCGAGTTTTCGGCGAATGATGCCATGGTTTTGGATGTAAGAGAGCAAGCTCCTTTAAATGGAATTTTAGATCTCGATGGTCTGCCGTGGTAAGCGTCAACAACACATACAATTGTTAAACAGTATCAACAGCATGTAGCATTAGCATCCCTGACTCTTCCATCTCAAACATTACTACGAGCCAAATCGATTAGGCGGGTAAAATACTTCGAAATCCCCTCGAAACGAGATTTCGTCTTTGAAAAATCACTCCTTGATCACCACCCTGAAAAATCTGCGCGGAAACCCGCGTGGATGTGTATATACCGAGCCATTGTGGGGCATTCCGTATAATCTTTATGCTCCTTATATCTCCATTTATATGGTGGCACTCGGGCTGTCGGATCGGCAGATCGGCTTGATTGTCAGTATCAGCTGGGGATTTCAGGTCCTGCTCGCTTCTTTGAGCGGTGTCATCACCGACAAACTAGGACGCAGACTGACAACACTGATCTTTGACATCATATCCTGGAGTGTCCCGACAATCATTTCGGCGCTCGCGCAAAACTTTTGGTATTTTCTGATTGCAGGCATCATCAACAGCGTCTGGCGAATTACGCTTAATTCCTGGTCCTGTCTGTTGGTGGAGGATGCAGAACCCGATCAGCTTGTGGATATCTTCACCTGGATCTATATCGCCAATATTCTGGTTGGCTTTTTCGCACCACTGGCGGGATTCTTGATTGGTAAATTTACGCTGATCCCCACCATGCGCGGGCTTTACATCTTTGCCTCGGTCATGTTCACCGTGAAAGCGATTCTTACCTATCAATTGACAGAAGAAACCCAACAGGGAAACATCCGCATGGAGCAGACCCGCGGCCAGAGTATTTGGAGTTCTCTATATGAGTATCGCGATATCTTCTCGACACTGCTCAATACGCCGCGAACTCTTTATACAGCCGCAATCATGCTGGTGATCAGCATTTCGACTTTAATCAGCGGTAGTTTTTGGTCGATTCTCGTGACCGAAAAATTGCATATTCCCGCTCAAAATCTGGCGATGTTTCCCTTCGTCCGCTCGGCAATCATTCTCGTCTTCTTCTTTGTCGTGACACCGCAAATCAATAAGCTACATTTCAAGCTGCCAATGATCCTTGGTTTTCTCGGCTTTATCGCCAGCCAGCTGATTTTGATTACTGCTCCCCCACAAAATTATAGTCTTCTCCTGTTGAGTGTTTTGATCGAGGCATGCAGTTTTGCGGTGGTCAATCCGCTGGTCGATCGCATGACCGTTTTGACGATCGAGCCCAAGGAACGAGCCCGCATCCTATCCATTATTTTTGTGGTCGTGATTTTGTTGTCTTCCCCATTTGGATGGATCGCCGGTACGCTTTCAGCAATCAATAAAAGCCTGCCTTTCTTGCTTAATATCACTCTATTTCTGCTGGGAGCATTCCTTGCCTTTGCAGCCGGGCAAATTTCGTTGAAAGAGCCCGTCATGGAAGCGACAACAGATTAGGATCTGCATGTGCGTCAAGGAAAAGTCAGTGAGGAGCGAATTGATGAATCAATGCGGCACGTTCGGAGAACCCCCTATTGCCGTTTGGACATGGGTTATGTTACCGATGTCACCTTGGCGTAGCGAAAGGTCTCCAACAGTACCTGGAGATTCTTCATCGCAGCAACCGCTTCCTCACACCGCCCCTTCTAAGGAACGACATAATCCCACAATCACAAGAGCCGCTCAATATTGGGCGGCTCTTGTTACTTTACCTTATTTAACATATAGGTTGTGACATTTCCCACAGTGGGCGGCATTTCGTAGACAAAAATCAAATCACGTTCATCGACCGCAGCTGGTTCCCATTCCGGGAAATCTGCCGAGATGGAAACCAGGCGCGCACCTTCTTTCATTTGCGCTTCCAGATGTGGAGCAAGTTTCATGACTTCCTTGGAAGTGGCATATACAAAGACGACGTCCGCATCCTTCAAATTCGCCTTATAAAAATTTTCCCAATGTACCTGGATTTGATTTCCAAATCCGCTGGCGGTGGCACGCAGCCAAATGAGTGTACATTGAACGGGACCAATTTCCAACCCCACTGCTTTTGCGCCAAAGTCGCGCGCCGCGATGACCAATACACGTCCATCGCCCGCGCCGAGATCATATAATGTTTCGTTCGGTCGTAGTTTTACCAGTTTCAATGCTTTTTGGATGCGCTCTGGTTTTGTAGGGACGGGAGGCAATCCATTTAGCGCCGGGACGAGAATCCAGAGACCCGTGACGATAAAAACGAGAATAAAGAAAAAGAAGGAAAAGATGATCATTCGTTAATCGTGGTGCCGTGATACATACCATACGGCAAGGAGACCCAGGATATTGAATACAACAGCCGCGCCTGTCACGATGGAGAATCCTAATACATAAAGATTTGGTGCCAATAAAGCGCCGACAGCACGCCCAATGGAATGGCCAGCGCCCGCAAACGATAGGGTCGTGGCACGCGCAGACGGCATGACCTCGGTCACCAAGGGGATGATGCTGACGATTGTAAACTCGAATGTAATATAAAAAAGAAACAAGCCGATCAATGCGCCCGTTTCCGAGCTCCCGATGAGCGGCAAGAGCAGCGCCGCGAGACAATTGGCAACGATGCCATACCCTGTAGCACGGACTTTTCCGATCCGGTCCACGAACAAGGTGACGAATCCCTCCCCACCTAGTTCCGACAAGCCGATAATGGCAGAAGCTCCGGCCAGCGCCGCAATCTGCAGCTTGAACGAGTCCTCCAGCCATACGCCAAACATCAGGTTGACCACTTCATTCGCCGCCGATACGGTCATACCGATGGAAAAGGTGATCAGGACAACCGGGGATGTCAAAATCGCTTTGACGTTTCCAAAGATGCCATCCGCATGATGCACCGGCTTTTTTGAATCTCTTAATGTGAATAAGAGGAAACCAAAAGCGATCAGGCCGAGCACCCCCATCAACCCAAACGGCGCAGACCAACTCGATCTTGCAATAATCCAGGCAGCTGCGGGAACGCCTAAAACAAACGCCAGAGACCAGGCGAATTCCAAAATGCCGATGGCTGTGCCACGTTTTTCATAGGCAATATGGTCAGCGACATAAGAAGTAAGCGAAGGGTCGAAAATGGATCTTCCAAGAAAACCCAGGACCAGTCCAATACCCAGTGTGGTCAGGCTTGGATAGAGGGCAACCATCCCCATGGTCAGAACAAACAGACTCAAACCCAGCAACATCCCAAACTTGCGCCCGCGCGTTTCAATAAAGGGGAAGAGGAACGGGTACGTGACACCAATAAGGGCGCGGTTCGCCACCAACCCGGAAACCATACTAACCTCCACCCCAAGACCGCGCGCAAAAACAGCCAGGAAGGGATAGATCATGCGATACGCGGTGTTCATCACCACACGTATCAGGGTGTACGTCGCAAGCCTCAGGCTATTCAAGGATTTTATGCTTGCTGGGCAGGTTTCCAGCCGAGGAAAAAGCGGAACAGGAAACAGGCTGCCAGCAAAGTCAACGCGATCAAGGTGAGAAAGAAACCGATGATCACGAAATTGCCGGAATTAAAGATCGGCGATGGAGGCGGATGCATCACGTTGTCGGCCGCGGAAAAAATCACGCGCAGGACGACAATGAAAATAATGTTCGCAAAAGATGTAAGCCAGTTCACGTTGATGATCCAAAGCCCCACTTGTAACAGGATGCCCGTCACAGCGAAGATCAACGCCAAACGAAAACGCGGCTCGGCGAGAAAGAGTCCATTCCAGTTGGATTCCATCGCCCACAGGGAGAGCGGAATATAGGTGATCCAGAAAAAGATACCTGTTCGACCGAGGGCAGCGGACCAACGGTGAAACACGTCGCGTTTCGTGATGAACGCAATCACACCTGCCAGTGCTGCAGCGACAAATGCCAATTCGGCGGCGAGGACCCAGGCGCCGTGCAGGTATACGATCCGCACATTGGCGCCGAGGGATTTCTCTTCGGGTCCGAAGAATGCGAGAAGAGCAATTACAATTACTGTGATGAAGAACAACGGAAGTGGTGACTTGAGCTTTGACATGGGACGATTTTACTCGAAAGGACATTCCGCAGAATGTCGCCAAACTCAGGCTTTGACTACAGATTTTATGACAAAGGCTCAATCTTACGCTGCTCTTGGAGAACGATGTTATCAAGGATAATTAATGGAACAACCGCCTGCCAGTATCGCTTTAGAAAAACTAAATATTCCGCATCGAATCTTTCAGCACGAGACGCCTGTCACATCCTTTGAACAGGCAGCATTGGAACGCAACCAGCGACCGGAGCAGATCGTGCGCAGTATTCTCTTTAATATCCGACCGGACGAATTCTTGATGGTCCTCATGGCAGGACGCGACCAAATCGATTGGAGAAAACTTCGCCAGCTGGTGAAGAGGTCCCGGGTACGGATGGCGACTGAGGAAGAGGTGCTGGCGGTGACGGGATACCGGGTGGGGACGGTTAGCCCGTTTGGGTTGAAGACACCGGTCAAGGTCCTGATCGATGCAAGTGTATTGCAGGAAGAGGAGGTCTCACTTGGCTCGGGAGTCCGCAATATGGCGATCATCATGAGGAGTGGTGACATCCAGCGCGCTTTGGGTGAACCGGAAATCGTGTCTCTGGGAGAAAATTCCCAGTCGTAGAATAGCAACATCTGGATATCGCTGATGCAAAACTTTTTGAACTCGAGGTTTCCGTTACGACGACTAAGATCCCACTTGATCCTGGCATTTCTGGTGAGCTTTTTGGGAATTGCCATCGCGATCGGCCTCCCTGTATTCCTGCTGATGAATCGACAGGCATCCTCCCAGGCGCAACTTCTCCTGGACCAATCGGTGGTCGCCTCGCGAGCGTTCATCGAAAGTGAGCAATCCAATCTGCAGAGTCTGGCGCTGCTCGTTTCACAGCGTCCAACCCTGCTGCGAATGCTGGAAGATCGGAATTTCTCATCGCTTGATGAATATTTAAGCACTCTGCGCCAGGGTGGAAATCTTGACCTGCTCCTGGTCTGCGCAGATGGAAAGGATATTACAGCGTCGAAAGAGAATCTCAACATCGTCGAGCTCTGCCAAGAAGAGTCACCCTCCGGATACACAGCCGCAGGCGAAAATTTATATATGTACTCGTGGGTGGACCTCAAGCTGCAAGATCACAGTATCTACAAAGTGGTGGCCGGCAACAAGGCATCCTCGGTCCTGAGCGAGCTGCAAAACGAAACGGGACTACGCTATTTTTTGGTTGGGCAGAATCAGTCCGTCATTTCCAGTGACCCAACAATGGAACTCGACTCGGCACTCTTGAATCGCATCCGACAAAGAGCGAATCAAGGAGCGCCGCTTTCTCTGGAACGCCGCACTCTGGCAATCCACCAGCACCGTTATTTAATTGCAGTCATGAATCTTGATCCCGGTTTGCAACTTGATTTGTTCAGCGCCCTCAACGTGGATAACCAGATCGAGCTCCAGCACAGCTTGAGCCGTACCTTGTTGCTCGGGCTCTTCTTTATTGTGTTGATCGTCTCGGCCCTGGCGATCTGGCAATCGGACCGGATCAGCCGCCCGATTGTTTCGCTGGCAGACTCAGCCGCTAACTTTCGGCAGGGACATCTCGATGCACCCTTAATAGTGCAATCCTCCATTTCCGAAATCAGCCAGTTGACAAATACGCTCGAAGATGCCCGCGTGACCCTCGACCATACGATGAAGCAGTTGCAGGCAGAAAAAGCCTGGATCGAGCAGCTTCTCAATTCCATCGTGGAAGGGATGATCACGCTTGACAGTCAGAACAGGATTACGTTTGCGAGCGCAGCGGTCAGTAAGATCATTGGCTACGAACCGGAACAAATCATCGATCAAAAAGTGGACTATGTCTTTTTGCCTGCCGATGGAGAGGTGGCTTTCAGCGCTCAATTGCCAGACGCCGGGCAGCAGCGCCGGGTCTCCGTCCGATTGAAAAATGGACGCGAGATGCTGCTCTCTATTTCAAAAGCCAATCTGATCCCTCCAGAAGTGAACAGTGCGAACCGCGCTCTGGTCCTGCGGGATGTGACGAATGAGGAATATATCCATCGTCTGCTGGGCGATTTCATGGCGAACGTGACTCATGAGTTTCGAACCCCCCTGGCAGCGCTGGAGGCATCCTCTGAGCTACTACTCGATAACCTGCACAGCCTGTCACATGCTGAAATTGAGGAATTATTGACTTCGCTCAACCTCGGCATCATCAACTTGCAAACATTGATCGATAACCTAATCGAAGCAGCCAGCATCGAAGCGGGACGATTCAAGGTGAATATCCAAGATGTCCCCTTGGCCTCCATTTTGAGTGAGGCACAGGAAGTCATACAGCCGCTGGTACAAAAATATGGATTGAAGCTGGTTTCCACACCGGTAACCGAATCGGTTCGCGTGCTGGCGGATCAGCGACGCACTGTGCAAGTGCTGGTCAATTTACTTTCAAATGCGATCAAGCATAGCCCCGAACATGGGACCATCCAGATTAAACATTCTATCCGGGACGGAGCGCTGCGTATCGAGGTCATTGATGAAGGTGGCGGCGTTCCCCTCGACCAGCGCCAGGATTTGTTCCGGCGGTTTGCGCATTTGCAAACGACCAATGAACGCGCTCGTCAAGGCGCCGGATTGGGACTTTCCGTAGTCAAAGCAATTGTCGAGGCGCAAAATGGAGAAGTGGGTATTATGGATTTGCCCGACGATGGCAACTCGTTCTGGTTCACACTGCCCAGCGCAGGTGGAAAATGAAAGTGTTGGTGGTTGATGATGATCGCGTTCTGGCAGATCTGGTCAGT